>JBOHKZ010000372.1:0-9879 GCA_050729355.1 Phenylobacterium sp.
GCGCAGCCCGGCGTGGCGAGCGGCGGCGTCGCTGGCCGGCCCCCTGGCCACCCTGGTCATCCTGCTGGTCATGAGCTTCGTCCTGTCGTTCTGGACCGGCTGGGGCGTCGAGGGTGCAGGCCAGACGGCGCTCTTCGAGGCCCTGACCGTCATCGCCTTCCTGCAGGCCATGGCCCTGATCCTCAACCTGCTGCCGATCCCCGGGCTGGACGGGTTCAACGCCATCCGGCCGTTCCTGCCCAAGGCCTGGGCGCCTGTGATCCACAAGGCTGAGGGCCTGGCCCTGCTGGCGATCCTCGTCCTGATCTTCGTGATCCCCGGCGCCAGCGCGGCGCTCTTCACCGGGGCGGCCCTGCTGGGCCGCGCGACCGGCCTGGATCTTCAGGCCCTGCAGGACGGCTGGAACGCCTTCCACTTCTGGCGATGAGCCTGCGCGCACTGCTCTTCGCCGTCGTCATCGCGAGCCCGGCGGCGGCCTCCGCCACCCTCGCCGAGCCGCAGGTCCGCGCCTTTGTGGAGCAGCAGTCGCGCGCCTGGAACGCCGGCGACCTGGCGGCCTATTTCGCGACCTTCACCCCGGATGCGCGCTTCACGGACCAGGCGCTGGGCAACGACAACAAGATCGTCCCCTACGGCGTCAGCACGGTGGCCCAGGCCCGCGGCCAGGCCCGCAAGACCCTGGCGAAGGCGAAGGTGAGCGAGACCACGATCATCACCGCCGTCTCCATCGCGCCGGACGGCCGCTCGGCGCGGGTCACGGCCAGGACCAGCTCCCAGATCGCCGCCCCCGCTGCGCCGCCGCGCCAGGTCTGCGCGATCCGGGTCGCCGCTGTCGCCCTGACGCCCGCCGGCCTGCGGACAACCGGCCAGACCGACACCATCGTGCGTTGCCGCGCGGGCGCCGTCCGCTAAGCTCAGGGCATGCTGACCCGCCGAATCCTCATCGCGCTTTCCGCCGCGAGCCTCGCCACCGCCGCCCACGCCCAGGTCCCGCCGCCGCCCGCCGCCGTCACCGAAGGCCCGGCGCCGGCCGTCACGACCAACCCCAAGGTCGTGATCTCCACCGCCCAAGGCGACATCACCGTCGAGCTCTTCGTCGACAAGGCCCCGATCACCGCGAAGAACTACCTGAAGTACGTCGACCGCAAACTCTACGACGGGGCGACCTTCTACCGGGCCTCCAAGCCGCCGGGCCAGACGGCCAACGACTACGGCACCGTCCAGGGCGGGCTGCAGAACGACCCGGCCAAGGTGCTGCCGCCCATCGCCCACGAGAGCAATCTGAAGACCGGCATCAAGCACACCGACGGCGTCATCTCCATGGGCCGCCACGCCCCCGGCACCGCCCAGGCCGACTGGTTCATCTGCGTCGGCGACATGTCCTACCTCGACGCCGACCCCAAGGACCCCAAGAACCCAGGCTTCGCCGCCTTCGGCCACGTGGTCTCGGGCATGGACGTCGTGCAGAAGATTCTGGGAATGCCCACCGACCCCAACCGCGGCGAGGGCGCCATGAAGGGCGAGATGCTGGTCAAGCCGGTGAAGATCGTCTCGATCCGCCGCGTGGCCGGGTAGCCAACCCATTCCGTCATCCCGGACGGCCGAAGAGCCGATCCGGGACCCAGGGCTAAGCGCGTAGTCGCCCCTGGGTCCCGGATCTCCGCTACGCTACGGCCGGGATGACACTCGTTTGTCTTTAGGAGACCTGGATGACGACCTCCGAACTCAAGATCGGCGTCGACGTGCCGTGGGTGAGCTCGTGGTCCGGGGAGCGGCCGACGCGGGTCAGCCGCTGTCCGAGCGTCGACGGCCTGCCCGCCGCCGGCCAGGAGGACAAGCCCGGCGAGGGCATACCGCTCTATTCGCGCAATCACCTGTTCCGGCAGCGCAAGTCGGTGCGCGAGATGCTCTGCCCGATGTGCGGCCAGCCGACCGAGGCGCCCGACCGCTGGAGCCAGACCGGCCGCTGGACCACCGCCGGCGCCGTGCGGCGGTTGGGCCTCGGAAAATGGCTGCCGGCCGACTTCAAGGACGAGCGGCGGCTGTTCGACGCCGGCGCCATCGCGCCCCTGCACCGCGCCTGCGCCGAACGCGCGCTGACCCACTGCCCGCACCTCGCGGCCCTGGAGGACCGCGAGCTGAAGCGGTTCCCGGACGCCTGGATCGTTATCCCCCTGACCATCGAGGCCAAGCCGCCTGCCGCCCTCGGCGGGTCCCAGGCGTCCGTGCCGGTCATCAGCTTCCTGCAGCTCATCGGCGTCCCGGCCGACGGATGACGTGCACCGATTTGCACCGCCGCGCATCGCTATGCATCGCGGCGCGCACGGCATAAGATTTCATCGGCCAATTTGTTGTAGAGCACTCGCTTACTTGGCGAACTCTATTGCTCGGTCCGAGACGTCGCAGCAAAATGATGAATGTCGGACGAGGACGGACGTTCGACGAACCAAGTTACCGTGCCGTAATTCAAGCTGGGATGCAGATATGAACCCCAAGCTGATCGTGAGTCTCGCCGCCGTCGCGGCCGCCACGACGCTGCTGAGCGGCTCGTCCCAGGCGGCGAGCCCGGCGGATGTTGGCCCGGCGCCCGACCAGAGCGTGATGGGCGCCCCGATCGAGGCCGTCGACTTCACGAAGTACAGCGGCAAGGACCGCGCCGTGGACGCCCCGGTCGAACTGCCCGCCGCCGAGCCCAGCCACATCCGCTACGTGCGCAACCTGGCCAGCGGCCGCCTTCCGGAGCCTGGAGCCTGGGCCCTGATGCTCATCGGCTTCGGTGGTGCGGGCGCGCTCCTGCGCCACAGTCGCCGCCAGGCCCGCGCCGCAAGCATCTAAGGACGTCGCCCCCAAGCCGACGCTCTTGAGCCCCGCGCCGGGAAACCGCCGCGGGGTTCTTCTTTGCAGCTCTCCGACGCTCCTCACCCGTAGGGGCAGGGGGGCCGGGAACGCGGTGGGGGGAACCCCGCCGCCGAGACCTCTCCTGCAGCCCCCCTCCACCACCTTGTAGGCGGTCCCCCTCCCCCTACGGGTGGAGAGGGTTGCGGCCAACCCACACCTCGAAATAGCTGAGCCATGGAACTCATTACAAACCGTTCAAGTATTAACTCGCCGTAATTTCATGAATTCGAGGTCATTACAAAGACCTAACGGGACAATAGTCGAGGCCGGCAGTATTCACTCAATCACCGGCGGCGAACACCGCCAACCACATTCAGATTGAGGAACGAGCCATGAAGAACTTCGCAGCCAAGATCGCCGGCGTCGCCACCCTGGCCCTCGCCGCCCTCCCCCTCGCGGCCCTCTCGACCCACGCCCAGGCCGCCACCGCCCGCGTCCACGTCGCCGACCTGAACCTCGCCTCGATCGACGGCGTCGCCACCTTCCACCAGCGCGTCGCGGTCGCCGCCAAGCAGATCTGCGGCGACGAGAAGAACCTCGGCCAGCAAGTCGCCTGCAAAGCCGGCGTCCGCACCGAGGTCCAGGAAAAGCTCTCCCAACGCCAGATCACGCTCGCCAGCGTGAACTGACCCGCCTGGCGGAGGCTCCCCCGGCCCTCCGCCGTCTCCCGGCAACCGCCCGTCCGTTTCCCTCCCAGCCCTGGACGGGCGACCCGGCCCGCGGCCCGCCCCGGCCGGGGGCCCACCAACCGCCCTCAAGCCCGCGACCCGCCCCGGTCGCGGGCTTCCTTTTGATTCCGCGGCAAGCTTCCAGGCGCCCGCAAATCGCGCCACCACTGGCGGGCGAGCGAACGGGGTGGTGCATGCCGAAGACGAGATGGGCCGCGATCGCGGCCGCGATGCTGATGGCGGGAGCGGCCCACGCCGCCGAGCCGCCCGTGCTGCCCATGAGCGACGTCGAGCAGGCCCATCCCGCCATGTCGCCGATCCTCACCCTGCGCGACCGGGCCAAGGTGATCGACGCCATCCTCGCCGAGCGGCTCGACACCGTCGTCCCGCCGCTGATGCGCGAGCACAAGATCGATATGTGGGTGCTGGTGGCCCGCGAGTATCTCGAGGACCCGGTGGTCGCCACCATGCTGGACGCCCGCAGCCTGCGGGCCCGGCGGCGCACCATCCTGGTGTTCTACGATCCCGGCCCCGGCAAGCCGATCGAACGCCTGACCGTCAGCCGCTACGGCCTGGGCGGCCTCTTCCAGCCGGCCTGGAACCCTAACCAGCAGCCCGACCAGTGGAAGGCGCTCTCCGACCTCATCGCCAAGCGCGACCCGCAGAAGATCGCCATCGACACCTCCGCCCTCACCGCCTTCGCCGACGGCATGACGCTCAGCCAGTCGAACGAGATGATGGCCGCCCTCGCCCCCGCCTACCGGACCCGCATCGTCTCGGCCGAGCCCCTGGCCGTCGGCTGGCTGGAGGCCCGCATCCCCGCCGAGATGAAGATTTACCCGGGCATCGAGCGCATCGCCCACGCCCTGATCGGCGAGGCTTTTTCGTCCGAGGTCATCAAGCCCGGGGTCACCACCACCGAGGACGTCCAGTGGTGGTACCGCGAGCGGATGGCGCGGCTGGGCCTCGACACCTGGTTCCACCCCTCGGTCGGCGTGCAGCGCCAGGGCAAGCCCGGCACGCTGGAGGGCGACACCGTCATCCAGAAGGGCGACCTCATCTGGACCGATTTCGGGATCACCTACCTGCGGCTCAACACCGACACCCAGCACCTGGCCTATGTGCTGAAGGACGGCGAGACCCAGGCGCCGGCCGGCCTGCGGGCCGGATTGGCGGCGGCGAACAAGGTGCAGGACGCGCTGCTGGCCTCCTACCGCTCGGGCGCTTCCGGCAACGAGGTGCTGGCCGCCGCCCGCGCCAAGGCGGTTGCGGCCGGCCTCAAGCCTTCGATCTACTCCCACCCGCTCGGCTACCACGGCCACGCCGCCGGCCCCGCCATCGGCTTCTGGGACAACCAGAACGGCGACGAGCGCGGCTCGCTGAAGGTGCACCCAAACACCGTCTGGTCAATCGAGCTTTCCGCCACCAAGGCGGTCCCGGAGTGGGGCGGCCAGGAGGTCGCCTTCCGCGCCGAAGAGAACGCCTTCTTCGATGGATCCAAGGTCCGCTTCCTCGACGGCCGCCAGACCGAGCTCACACTCATCCCATCCGGGAAATAGGGCTCAGGCGCGGCGGGAGAACCATCGCCGCAACCGCCCGAGCAGATGCCAGCTCAGCGCCGCCAGCGCCAGGACGGCCGCCAGCAGCATGGCCGCGACGACGATGGCCGTGGCCGGATGCGTCAGCGCCAGCCACAGGCCCCCGACGCTCAGCACATCCTCGGCGCTGCTCGCCACGATGTTGCTCACCGGCTCCGGGCTGGTGTTGACCACGGCCCGGGTGCCGGCCTTCGCGCCATGGCTCAGCAGAGCCGCGCCGCCGCCCAGCAGGAACACCACCACCTGCCAGGTCGGGTTGGCGGGATCGATCACCGCCATGGCCAGCAACGCCCCGCCCAGCGGCCGGATCATGGTGTGGACGCCGTCCCACAGGCTATCCAGCCACATGACCTTGTCGGCGAAGAGCTCGGCGATCGCGCCCACCGCCGCCACCCCGATCACCCAGGGATTGGCCAGCACGTCGAGGGCATGGACCTGCCGCGGCAACTGCAGCAGGCCGAACCGCATCGCCAGGCCCGCCGCGACGATGCAGGCGTATAGCCGCCACCCGGCCAGCAGGCTCAGGCTCGCCGCCACGCCGATCAGTTGGACCGCGCCCATCCGCCCTCCAGCCCCCCGGCGGCCACAACGCTAGTCCGGTTGCGGCGAGCCGGAAAGCTGCGGGTCAGCTACTTGATCTTGATCGTCGCCGTGCCGGCCGGGCCGGTCACCTCGAAGCTGTCTCCGCTCTTCTTGTCCTTCGGATAGGCGACGCAGTTCTCGTTCGGCTCGAAGTTGGACGTCGTGCAGAGCTTGTCGCCGTCGATCCGCCAGGTTCCGGTCACCTGCCCGTCCATCGCCGTGAACTTGCCGTCGGGGGTGTAGGTCACCTCGATGTCCATCCCCTGCACCGTGAGGACGATGCCGTGGGTGGTGACTTCCTTCAGCGTTTCGGCCGCCGCGGCGCCGGCCGCCAGGGCCAGCCCCGCCGTGGCGGCGATCAGCAATCTGCGCATGGCGTTTCTCCCGTCTTGTCCTGAAAGGACGATCCCGAGCGGCCCGGCTGTCAACCCGGGCAGCGCCCGCCGACCGGCGGCGTCTGGCCCTGGACGATCGGCGGCAGCACGTTGTCGAGCCGCAGGCCGTAGGTCTCGCTGGTCTTGCCGCCGTCGACGGAGACCTTGCGGTAGAGGATCGCCGCCTGCTTTCCGGGCCCTGAGATCCGATAGAAGCTGTCGGTCATCTGGGTGTAGGGCTTGCCGCAGCGCAGCGCCGCGATCGCATAGCCATCGCGCGTCAGGCCGTCGAACACCGCACCCCTCGGCAGGTTGCCGCCGTCCATCAGCGAGAAGTGGTTGGCGGCCCGCGCATCTCCGGTGGCGATGGCGGTCATCCGTGTGGTCGCCGTCTTGAACTCGCCCTCCAGCAGCTGCGGATTGGCGTCCACCCCGCCGTCGGTCCAGGGGTTGCTCATCTTCATCGGCGTCAGCTTCGGCCAGGTGATCGACGGCAGGGATGCGAGGCTGGCCCACGGAATGGCCGCCGGTCCGCCCACCGGTCGCAGCAGCGCCTCGATCACCGCCACGACCCCGGACTGGCCGGTGGTGGGGCGCGGAACCGCTCCGCCGCCTGCCGCGGCCTTGCCGGCCGCCGCGCAGTCGTCGGTGTAGAGGCCCGCCTCGGCCTGGGTCATCGCCGGCAGCGTATCGAGGAAGAGGGTGTAGCCAGCGCCCCCCGATTGCGTCGGCCCGGCGTATAGGAACGCCGGCTTCTTCTTGGCCGTCACTAGCCGGTACCAGCGCCGGGGCGCTGCGCCGCGCGGATCCTGCGGGCAGCGGGCCGGCGTCACCGCGTATCCCGCCTCGCGCAGGCCGGCGACCAGCACGTCGGGCGCCATCGAGGGCGCCGGATCGCGCAGGTAGAAGCTGAACACCATGGTGCGCGCGCCGGTCGCCACCACCACGATCGGCCGCCCGGCCAGCGTCGCCTGCCCGGGTCGCGCGAAGAAATTCCCGTCAGGCGAGCCGCGCTCGGTCATCACCGGCCCCTGCCCCCAGCGAAAGCCCGGCGCCTTCTCGATGTCCTCCCAGGCGCTGCCGCTGTCGGCCGGCAGGATCAGGAGGGGCTTGATCAACTGCCCGAGCGCCACCGCGTTGGGGTCGGCGGCCAAGGCGGAGGTCGCAAAAAGCAGGGCGGTCGCGAACGCCAGGCGCGCCAGCGAGACGATACGCATGACCGATCTCCATTCAGAAGCTCAGCCATGACGATGCGCCCCTGGCGCCCGCCCTGTCACGCCTGCTCGCCTGACCGGCTAGGCGGCGCCGACCGCTGGGGCCCTGACCCGCTCCGAGCGGGCGACCCAATGCAGCGCGGTGACCACGGCGAGGCCCAGCAGCAGCAGGACGCCGCCCAGGTAGAGCACGCCGTGCACATTCTGCTCGCCCACCGCGAACGAGGCCAGGAAGGGACCGAGCGCGCCGGCCAGAAGCTGCACCGCCCCGCTCTGCATGGTCGCCCGACGCGAGGGATCGGCTTCGATGGTCATCGGCAGCAGGAACGGGGCCGCCAGCATGGCGCAGACGCCGGCGGCGCCCGAGACCGCAAGGAAGAGCGCGGCCGGCGCCTTCAGCGCATAGACCACCCAGGTCGTCAGGAAGACGGTCGTGCAAAGCCAGAAGATGGTGATGTAGCGCACCCGCCCCGCCAGGACCGTCGCCAGGGCGCCGCCTATGATCTGGCAGGCCAGGCCCACCGAAATCGCCGTCCGCCCCACCGCCACGCTCAGGCCGGCCTGGCGCGCCAGCGGCAGGACATAGACGCCGACCGCCGACAGCGAGGCGGCGAAACTCAGGGTTCCCAGAAGCGCGACCCAGCCCCGGAACGGCGGCGGGCCGGTCACGCTGGCCTCCGTCCCGACGCTCGCACCGAACTGGCGCGGCAGCAGGACGGCCAGCGGAACGGCCAACGCCGCGACGCCGGCCAGGGTCACATAGCCGCCGCTCGCGCCGAACCGCGGCAGGATGAACGCCGAAAGCGCGGAGGCCGCCGCCAGCTGGGTGATCCCCATGCCGGTGAAAAGCACCGCCGCCCACCGCTCCGGCGTCTGGGTGCGCGAGATCATGCCGATGGCGATCCACAGCATCAGCCCTTCCGGGATCCCGGCCAGCGCGCGGATCAGGAACACCGACTGGCCGCTGGCCCGCACCGTCGCGAGGTCGGCGACCACCAGCAGCGCCGAGGCCACCGCCCCCACCAGCCGCAGGCACCGCGGCTTCAGCACGATGCCCGCCAGGCCCGTCACCAGCCCGGTGCTCAGCGCCTCCAGCATAGCCGCCAGCCCGATGCCGGGAACCGACAAGCGATGTTCTTCCGCCAGCGCGCTCAACAGCAGGCCCAGCAACCCCGAGACCAGGAGCGCGATCACGCCCAGCAGGATCGCGCTGCCGGTTTCGAGCGGCGTGAACGGCGCGCCGGCAACCTCCGCCACCTCCCGCTCGGCATGGCTCTCGGCGTCGGGGGAAGTGGGAACGCTCATCGACAAAACCGCGGCTACGGATGATCCGCCCACCATCGCCGACCCATCCAGGATTGCCAGCCCGATCTATGGAACCGCACGCCGGACCGGCGGTTTTGGCATCTACGTTTCGACAGGAGACCGCGATGTCCGGCCAGACCAAGCCCACCAAGGACCAGATCGTCGACCTCGAGAAGTCCTACTGGGACGCCATGAAAAAAAAGGACGGCCGCCGCGCGGCCGAACTCTCAGGCAAGACGAGCCTCGTCACCGGGGCCAACGGCGTCATGAGCATCCCCAAGGCCAAGATGGGCAAGATGACCGAGGACGGCGGCTGGACGCTGGAATCCTACGCCTTCGACGACGTCGAGGTCTCCACGCCCGCGCCCGACGTCGCGATCATCGCCTACACCGTGCGCCAGAAGGTCACGATGGACGGGAAGTCCCAGGAACTGCGCGCCGCCGACAGCTCGACCTGGATCCGCGGCGCCGACGGCTGGGAATGCCACGCCCACAGCGAGTCCTTCCTGAAGGACAAGCAGGCGGCCTGAGCCGACCCGGCTAGGACGCAGCTTTCGCCTCCTCGCGCCGTTCGGCGGCTTTCCGGAACAGCCAGGCCGATCCCAGCCAGAGCCCGATGAAGCCCGCGTTGAGCGCCAGCGTGGCGACGCCCGCAGCCAGCGCAATGGCCGAGACAACTGCTTGCGCCAAGGCCGTCGCAATCAGCGCGCGCGCCATGCCCGCGGGCTGAAATCGCGCGACGCCGGCGCCGACGATGCCTACGGCCAGCACGCCGCCATACATCAGGTTGGCGGGGTTATCCTCCGACCCGATGATCCCGACGGCGCCGTTCACCCAGACCAGGGCCAAGGCCGCGGCAAGAGCGACGGCCACGGCGGCGCGATAGGCGATGTCGCGGCGCACCCTCACAGCCGCCTCGTAGGCCACCCCGACGCCGAGCATCAGCGCGCCGGCGAACGCGAAGTCGAACCCGGTCCAGGCCACCTCGTCGGTGAACTGCATCGCGACCAGCGGGGCCAGCAGCGCGAGCGCCGCGCCGCCCCACAGCACCAGTCTCCACGGACCCAGTCTGGGACTTTTCTCCGCGCGCGCCATAGCCAGCATCCATCCGCAAATGAGGCTTTCCTGAGCGAGGATCGCGCCTGCCGCCGGCGGCCGCAATGGCAGAGATGCGCTATCGAGGACACACCTCGCGGCCCTGTTGGATGCGTGGGGCTTTCACCTGATAGCAGCTCGATAT
>JBOHKZ010000373.1:0-7395 GCA_050729355.1 Phenylobacterium sp.
CTTTGGGCGCTCGGCGGCCTGCCGGGCTTCCCATTCCGCCTTCAGCGTGGCGCTGGTCTCGCGGCTGCCGTCGGGGCTCCAGCCGGGCGGACCGAAGATGAAACCGAGGGCATGGCGGGGCTGGCGCGCCACATCCTGGAAGATGCCGATCCACTCATGGAAGGCGACGCGGACGATGTTGAAGGTGCCGAGGTTCTTCACCAGGCCGTAGCGGCAGGGCTCCTCGTCCAGCTCCGGCTGGAAGGTGCCGAACATGCGGTCCCAGATGATCAGGATCCCGGCGTAGTTGCGGTCGAGGTAGCGCGGGTTGCGGGCATGGTGCACCCGGTGGTGCGAGGGCGTGTTGAACACCGCCTCGAACCAGCGCGGCAAGCGGCGGATCGCCTCGGTGTGGATCCAGTACTGGTAGACCAGGCTGATCCCCTTCTGGATGGCGATCATCGCCGGCGGGAAGCCCAGGAAGGCCAGCGGCAGCCAGAGCGCCCAGGTCCCGGCCACGCCGCCGGTCCAGGTCTGCCGAAGCGCCGTCGAGAGGTTGTAGTGCTGCGAGGAGTGGTGATTGACGTGCGCCGCCCACCAGAAGCGCCGCTCGTGGCTGATCCGGTGGAACCAGTAGTAGGTCATGTCCTCCAGCAGGAAGACGGCGACCCAGGCCCAGACCGCGGTCATCGGGATGTTGAACAGGTGGTACTTGTAGACCCAGATCGAGGCGGCCGCGGCCGCGCCGGCGGTCAGCAGGCCGGCCGAGGTCGACAGCAGGCCCATCCCCAGCGAGACGGCGGTGTCCTTGGTCTCGTAGTTCGCCTTCGCCTTGCCCAGGCGCGCCAGCACGATCTCGCCGATGATCGACAGGATGAAGAACGGGGTGGCCAGGGTGACCGGGTCGAAGGCCTTCATGCGGCCAGGTCCGTCGGCGGAGGCGGCGCCTTCGGCGGCCAGGCGGTGAGCGCGATGACCGCCTTGGGCGCGCCGACATCGGCCAGGTTCACGGTGATCCGGCCATCCTTGAAGCTCGCCGCCAGGGCCTGCGCCCAGGGGATCTGCCGGCAGACGTAGCCGTCGCCCAGTTCGCAGAGCAGCAGGGCCGTCGCGCCCGACTTGGCCAGCGCGCCCTTGCCGTCCACCGCGACCCAGAGCTCGTCGATCGTGCGTCCAGGGAAGTCCTCGGCCAGCAGCGCGCGGGCCCGCGCATCGTCCAGCGGCGCGCTCGGCTTGGCGATCTTCGCCCAGGCGGCCAGGCCGACCAGCACGGCGACCGCGGCGGCGGATGCGGCTGTTTGGATCAAGAAGGCCTGATTCAAGCGCGTTCCCTCTGCAGAGACCCAGGTTTGGGCGCTTGATCCGTATCCGGTCAAGAAAAAGCCCTCCCCGGCTGGGGAGGGCTTTCCGACGCAGCGGCGGCCAGGAGGGACGACGAAAAGGCCGCCGCCAGGTCTGTCCGCTCGCTAGAACCGCCGCGTGTAGGCGACCGAATAGACGTCAGCGTGGCCGTAGCTGTCCTTGGTGAACTCCTGGCGCGTGTAGTCGACGCGCACGCCGTTCTTGCCGTCGAAGTGGTACTGGCCGCCGACGCCGAAATTCCAGCTGTCCTGGTTGTCGGACGCCGAGGTCGCCGGGATCGCCACGCCGCCCACGGTCTGGGCCGGAACGCTGACCTTCACCCGCGTCGTCCCATAGCCCACCCGGGCCAACAGGTCGGCCTTGGGCGAAACCGGCAGGAATCCAACGCCGTAGGCCGCGAACTCGTGCTTCAGTTCGGCGCGCCCGTTGATGTCGCCGAGCGCGGTGGACACGTCGGTGTCATCCTTGTGGATGCCGAACGCGGCTTCGCCCTCGACCCCGGCGTACGGCATGATCCGATAGCCGAGCCGGCCCTGGATCACACCCAGGTCAGTCGAGTTGCTGTGCGCGTCGGCATAGCCGAGCGCGCCGTACACGCCGGTGGGCGCTTCCTGTGCCTGGGTCAGGCCCGGCATGACGCACAGCGTCGCGACGGCGGAAGCGGCAGCGATAAGGGTCTTCATAATCTTCGTACTCCAACAAACACAAACAGCCCGTTCGCCCTCTCGGGGTCGGCTCCAAACGCGGCCAGCGATTGTCGGTTCGGCCTTAATCCTAAGGCGAACACCGTCTGTGTTTTTCGGGTCACAACGCCGCTGACGCTGCGGGCTTCCGGCGTGCTATCACCCCCGCCTAGTTTTCGGAGTCCGCCGCTTTGCCCAATGCCGTGATCGCCGCCACCGGCCTTTACACGCCGCCCTTCAGCCTTTCGAACGCCGAACTGGTCGAGACCTTCAACGCCTATGTGGAGCGTTTCAACGCGGCCAACGCCGAGGCCATCGCCGCCGGTGAAGTGGCCGCCCTGACCGGCTCGTCCGTCGAGTTCATCGAGAAGGCCTCGGGCATCAAGTCACGCCATGTGGTCGACAAGTCCGGCCTGGTCGACCCCGACATCATGCGTCCGAACCTGCCCGAACGGTCCAACGACGAGATTTCCGTGATGGCCGAGATCGCCGTCGCCGCGGCCCGCCAGGCCATCGAGCGCTGGGGCAAGCCGGTCAGCGAGATCGGCGCGGTGATCTGCGCGGCCTCCAACATGCAGCGCGCCTATCCGGCCATGGCCATCGAGGTGCAGCAGGCGCTGGGCATCGACGGCTTCGCCTTCGACATGAACGTCGCCTGTTCGTCGGCGACCTTCGGCATCAAGACCGCGGCCGACTACATCGCCACCGGCTCGGCCCGGGCCGTGCTGATGGTCAATCCGGAGATCACCTCCGGCCACCTCAATTTCCGCGACCGCGACAGCCACTTCATCTTCGGCGACGTGGCGACCGCCGTGATCGTCGAGGCGGCCGACCAGGCCGACGACGGGGGATGGGACATCCTGGGCACCCGCCTGAAGACCCAGTTCTCCAACAACATCCGCAACAACTTCGGGTTCCTGAACCGCGGCGCGCCCGAGGGCGTGGGCCAGCCGGATAAGCTGTTCGTGCAGGAAGGCCGCAAGGTGTTCCGCGAGGTGGTGCCCATGGTCTCGCAGATGATCGTCGACCACGCCGCCGACCTGGGGATCGACACCGCAGGGCTAAAGCGCCTCTGGCTCCATCAGGCCAACATCAACATGAACGAGATGATCGGCAAACGCGTGCTCGGTCGTGATCCGGCCCCCGGCGAGAACGTCATCATCCTCGACGAGTACGCCAACACCTCGTCCGCCGGCTCGATCATCGCCTTCCACAAGGCCAGCGACGACTTCCGCGTCGGCGAAACCGGCCTGATCTGCTCGTTCGGCGCCGGCTATTCCGCCGGCACGGTCTTCGTCAGGAAGCGCTGACTGGCTACGGCTACTTCGCCGGTTCGCGCAGCAGGAGGCCGAGCGGCCAGAGCGGTCCGACCGGGATCAGCTCGAAGGTCATCATCTGAGCCTGACCCAGCGGCAGCGCCTCCAGCAGCTTATGGGCCTCGGCCGGGTCGGTGACGTTCATCAGGAACACCGCGCCAGAGCCGTCGATCTTGGCGAACCACTGGTCGATCTTGCCGGCCAGCATCAGGCGCATCGTGTCGCGAGCTTCCGAAGGCATGATCGCCGGCCGGGTCTCGGGGGTGGCCTTGGCCGTCCACGAGCCAATGGCCAGGACTTTCGTGGTCAGGGTCTGGGCGGCCTTCATCTCAGCGGCGCCGGTCGGGGAGGTCTCAGGCATGGTCATCGTTCCTTTCGAGGGTTTGGGCGGGGCCGCGCCGCTGATGGCGGGGCTGAACGCGAAGAGGGCGCCGGCCATCAGGTCGCGGCGGTTCATGCGAGGAGTTCCCTGGCGACCAGTTGCGGCTCGTCGGATTGCAGCCAGTGTCCGGCGGGCACGCGGTGCAGCGATCCGTGCTTCAGATGCTTGAGGCGAGCCTCAGCCATCGCGACCGTGAGATAGGGGTCGTACTCGCCCCAGATCAGTTTGATCGGCAGGTCCAGGGCTTCGACTTCGGAAAGCCGTCCCGCGTTGCGGGCCAGTTCGTCGTAGAACTCGGCCGTCATCTGTCGATAGGCGACGCCGGCGCCCGGCGGTTTGACGAAGTTGTCCTCGATGACCTTGCCGATATCGGCATCGAAATGCGCCCGTTGGTCCGCCGGCAAGGCGTCTCGGAAGAGCAGCTTCTGCCACCCCAACAGCCATCCGAACTGCGCTGGGGTCTGCAGGATAGCGTCTGAGAGCGCACGCAGGCTTGGCCGCGCGGCCAGCTCAATCATCTCGGGCCAATACACGCCGGTCACATCGGCGTAGGCCGAGTTCAGCATGCTGATCGCGCCCACGCGCCCCGGGGCGCCCAACGCATAGTTGATCGCCGCGAAACCCGAGGAATCGTGAGGCACCAACACGGGCGCGGCCAGATCCAGCCCTTCGACAACCGCCGCCAGGTCGCCCACCTGCTGGGCATAGCTGTACCCGCCGTCCGAGAGGCGGTCCGAGGCGCCGAACCCCAGGAAGTCGAAGGCCACCACCCGCCGCCCGGCGGCTGCCAGCAAGGGGATCAGCTCGGCATAGATGCGCAGGTTGTCGGGCAAGCCGTGCATCAGCACGAAGGCCGGCCCGGCGCCGGCGTAATCGCGCACGTAGAGCCTGGCCTGCCCGCTCGGTATCCGATGTTCGACGAAAGGCAGGTGGCTGACCATGGCGTCCTCATCGCGGGACGCGCCGTCGAAGTCCGACCGCCCTGCTCGACGCCTACGTTCAGCTCATTGCGTGACGGACGATTGGATAATCGCCACCGCGAGTTTTTCAGAAAACCGACGCACTCCGAGAGCCGGTTAGTTGCGGCTAAGCCGTCGCCACCGGCCGGGGCTGTGCCCCTCGGCCTTGGCGAAGACGCGGGTGAAATGGCTCTGATCGACGAAGCCGCAGGCTGCCGCAATGTCGGCGAGCTCCAGTCGTCCACTGAGCAGCAGGTCGCGGGCCCGCTCCACCCGCCGGGCAATCAGCCACCGGTGGGGGGCGACGCCAGTCGTCTTGCGGAACGCCCGCGCGAAATAGCCGGAAGACAGGCCGCACTCGGCCGCCAGCTGCGCGATGGTCGGGTCGCCGTCCAGGTGGGCCATCATGAAGTCCAGCGCCCGCCGCAGTTGCCAGGGCGCGAGACGCCCGGACCCGGCGACGTTCAGCACGCCGGCGTCGCCATAGACGTCCGTGACATGGGCGTGGAACGCGAGTCCGATGTGGTCGATGAAGAGCGCGTTGTGCTCGCCCGCATGCTGTATCGGGTCGGTCAGCGCCATCGCCAGGCCGTGCATCACCGGATCGTTGGCGCCCAGCGGCGTCGAACCAAAACCCACCGACTTGCGGCCGCCGCGCCGGTCCGCCGCCAGTTCCTCGATCGAGGCCTGCGAGATGTAGAACCGCAGGATGTCGAAGGTCGTGTGCAGCTCGGACACCGGATTTCGGCTCAGGTCGAACAGGAAGGTCGCACCGGGGGCGACCGACGCCGCCAGCGTGTGTCGATCGTCGATCCACAGGTCGACCGAGGCCGGTTGCAGCGCCACGTGGAACGAATAGGCGGCCTCATAAGGCACGTCCTTGGCCCGTAGATCGCCCTGCTTGTCGCTCTTCAGGCGGGTGAAGCCGATGGGCGCCACTGAAGCCGTACGGGCCAGCAAGGTGGGCGGCAGACCCAGCTGGAACCGCTCTCCGATCACAGCACTGTCGTAGCTGCCGTTCACGGCCGAGATCCGCTGGTCCGGTGCATCTGAGGCGCTCCACGCCTCGTCACGCTAGCACGGTGGAGCGGACCCCGAGATCAACTTGCGGGCGGTGTTGGCGGATGGGTCGCCTTCCAGTCCATGGCGCGGCGCACGCGGTTCCCGACCGCCGGGTGGTCGTAGAAGATGACCTCCTCCAGCCGTGACGGGGTCGCGGCGCGGTATTCGACGGTTTTGACCAGCGCCTTGGCGAGGCCGTCCGGCTCGTTGAAGTGCTCCAGCGAGAACTTGTCGGCGTCGGATTCTCCGATCCGTGAGACCGAGCTGGTGAGCGGGGTGGCGATCAGACCGATCACCGCGAAGATCACCCCCAGCACCGGCAGCCCGGCGGGATCGGCGATCCCCTGCACGCCTTTCGCGCCCAGCAACACGGCCGCGCGCGGGAACAGACGGTCGGTGAGGAAGAAGGCGATCAGGGCCAGGAGGCCGTAGAGCGCCGCGTAGATCATGATGTGGCCGCGGACGTAGTGGCCCATCTCGTGGCCGACCACCGCGCGCACTTCGGCGAGGTCGGCGTCCTTCTTGAACATCACGTCGCTCATGGCGATCCGCGCGGTGCCCATCAGGCCCGCGACATTGGCCGAGTAGCGGTTCGACTGCTTGGAGCCGTCGTAGATGAAGATCTTGTCGGACGGCACGCCCACCTGCTTGGCCATGGCGACGATCTCATCGCGCATCGGCCCGGGAGGCGCGGGCTTGTAGGTGTTGAACAGCGGCTCGATGAGCAGCGGCTGCACCAGCATCAGGGTCAGGAAGGCCACCACCACGCCGCCTGCGCTCCACGCCCACCAGGTCCCCGGCGCGCGCCGGATGATCCAGTAGAGCAGCGAGAAGAGAATGATGCTGGTGACGATGCCGACGCCGAGGCCGATCCCCTGCTCCGTCAGCCAGCCCCCGAAGGCCTGACTGGTCAGGCCGTACTGGGTGTCGCGCCACCAATGGGAATAGGCCTGCCAGGGCAGGCCGAGCACGCTCTCGAAGATCGCGTCCACGACGACCACCGCAACGACCGCCAGCCAGGGCTTCGGCCCGGCCCGTTCGATCGCTGAGCGGACCTTCACCAGCACGCCCGAGCGCAGCACGATCCAGGCGACGACGATCGAGACGAGACAGCCCCACAGCAGCAGCCAGTGGCCGCCCTGGGTGTAGTGCTGCGCCTTCAGATGCTGTTCCGGCGTCAGCGCGGCCAAGTATGCCGCGGTCGCAGCGACCGGATCGAATCCCTGGGCCATACCGGCCTCCCCTCATTTCCACTTGGGACGGAGGAGGCCAGAGAATGCCAAGCTTGTCAGGCGCTAATCCTTGCTAGTCTCGGGTCGTCATTCGGAGTCGCTTATGAAGCCTATCGCCGCCGCCGCGCTCGCCGTCCTCCTCGCAACCACGAGCCTCGGCGCGGCCAAGGCGCCGCCTGCCTACGACCTGGTGATTCGCGGCGGGGAGATCCTCGATGGATCCGGCAAGCCGGGGGTCCAGGGCGACGTCGCTATCAAGGGCGACCGCATCGCCTATGTCGGCCCACACGCCCCGGGACGCGGCGCGCGCGAGATCGACGCCAAAGGCAAGGCGGTGTCGCCCGGCTTCATCAACATGCTCTCCTGGTCCAACCAGAGCCTGATCGCGGACGGACGCGGCCTGTCCGAACTGGCCCAGGG
>JBOHKZ010000374.1:0-3880 GCA_050729355.1 Phenylobacterium sp.
TCTCGCCATCGCTCAGGCGCGCGAAGGCCTGGGAGGGCATGATCCAGAGGGGCCGGCCGTCAGCGGCCACGCCGGTGCGGATCGCCCGCGCCACGTCGGCGTCGGACTGGTGCGCCAGCGCCTTGGAGAGGTTCGGCCCGGAGAGGCGGCCGATCGGCATCTCGTCGAAGAACAGGCGCCCGGTCAGTTGCGCGCCGTGGCAGTCATGGCAGCCATAGACCGTGGCGATCCGCTTGCCGCGCATCACCGCGCCCGCATCGTGCGACGCGGCCAGCTCGACCCTGGCCTTCGGTTGCGGCCAGCGGACCATCGCCTCGCTGGCGGCGAACGCGCCCAGCCCGACGAACACCACGAGCGTCGCCACCGCGGCCACGCCCAACCCGATCCAACGCAAAATCCGCTTCATCACGACATCCGCCCTCGCCGACCGAACGGATCGCAGAGCGCCGTTCGCAGAACGGGGCGGAATTAAAGATGTCGCGAAGCTTCGCCAATCCGCGTGATTGCAGGACCGATCTGCGGCTTTGCAGGACCCTAGGCGGCGGCCTTCTTCACCGCGCCGACGATGTCCTTGACCACCTGGCTGACCAGCTTCTCGTCGTCGCCCTCGGCCATGACGCGGATCAGCGGCTCGGTGCCGGAGGCGCGGACCAGCAGGCGCCCGGTGCCGTTCAGCCGCTGCTCGGCGTTGGCGATGGCGCCGATGACCTCGGCGTCCTCCAGCGGTTTGCCGCCCCCGAACCGGACGTTCTCCAGCTTCTGCGGCACCGGATCGAACTGGCGGGCCAGGGCGCTCATCGGCTTGCCGGCCTCCTTCAGCACCGCCAGCACCTGCAGCGCCGCCAGCAGGCCGTCGCCGGTGGTGGAAAAGTCGGAGAGGATGATGTGGCCGGACTGTTCGCCGCCCAGGTTGAAGCCGCCCTCACGCATGCGGACCATCACCGCGCGGTCGCCGACCGCGGTCCGCTCCAGCTTCAGGTCGCGGGCGTTCAGGAACCGCTCCAGGCCGAGGTTCGACATGACCGTGGCGACCACGCCGCCGCCGGTCAGCCGGCCGCGCTGCGCCCAGTGGCCGGCGATCAGCGCCATGATCTGGTCGCCGTCGACGATCTGGCCCTTCTCGTCGCAGATCACCAGCCGGTCGGCGTCGCCGTCGAGCGCGATGCCGATGTCGGCGCGGTATTCCTTGACCAGCTTCTGCATGGCGCCGGGCGAGGTGGAGCCGACCTCGTCGTTGATGTTGAAGCCGTCCGGGCTGACGCCCACGCGGACCACCTCGGCGCCCAGCTCATAGAGCGCCTCGGGCGCGACCTTGTAGGCGGCGCCGTTGGCGCAATCGATCACCACGCGCATGCCGGCGAGGCTCAGGCCGCGCGGGAACGTCGCCTTGGCGATCTCGACATAGCGCGCCTGGCTGTCGTCGATCCGCTGCACGCGGCCAAGGCCGGTGGGGGACGCCAGGCCCTCCTGCAGGCCCTGGTCCATCAGGGCCTCGATCTCCAGCTCGCGCTCGTCGGAGAGCTTGTAGCCGTCAGGGCCGAACAGCTTGATGCCGTTGTCGGAGAACGCGTTGTGCGAGGCCGAGATCATCACCCCGAGGTCGGCGCGCAGCGAACGGGTCATCATCGCCACGCCGGGCGTCGGCAGCGGGCCGAACAGGCGCACGTCCATGCCGACGCTGGTGAAGCCGGCCACCAGGGCGGGCTCGATCATGTAACCGGAGAGCCGGGTGTCCTTGCCGATCACCACCAAATGGCGTCGGTCGTCCTTGGACATGAAGATCTTGCCGGCCGCCATGCCGACGCGCAGCGCCACCTCGGCGGTCATTGGGAAGCGATTGGCTTCCCCGCGAATGCCGTCAGTCCCGAAATAGGCGCGCTTGGTCATCGGCAGCTCTCGAAACGATCCGAAACCCAGATTTAGTCGACGGGCGCATGACGAATGGTAAAGCCCCACTCAGCCATGTTCGGCCCACGCGACGCATCTATCACAAAGGACGCTAATCCCCATGTGCGGCATAATCGGGATCGTCGGGACCAAGCCGGTCGCGGAGCGTCTGGTCGAGAGCCTGTCGCGCCTGGAGTACCGCGGCTACGACTCCGCTGGGATCGCCGCCCAGGTGGGCGGAAAGCTGGAGCGCCGCCGCGCGCCCGGAAAGCTCCGTGAACTGCAGGCCGTCCTGGCGGAGCATCCGCTAGCGGCGGAAAGCGGCATCGGCCACACCCGCTGGGCGACGCACGGCGCGCCCACCGAACGCAACGCCCACCCGCACATCGCCGGCAACGTCGCCGTCGTGCACAACGGCATCATCGAGAACTTCGCCGAGCTGAAGGCCGAACTGCAGGCCAAGGGCCGGGTGTTCTCCAGCGATACCGACACCGAGGTCGTGGCCCACCTGGTCGACGAGGCGCTGAACGACGGCCTCGAGCCGGTCGCGGCCTTCAAGCACACCCTCGACAGGCTGCGCGGCGCCTATGCGCTGGCGGTGCTGGTCGGCGGCGAGCGCGAGGTGATCCTGGGCGCGCGCAAGGGTCCGCCGCTGGCCGTGGGCTACGGCGACGGCGAGATGTTCATCGGCTCCGACGGCCTGGCGCTCGGTCCCTTCACCAACCGCGTCGCCTATCTGGACGACGGCGACTACGTGGTCATCGACCACAACTCGGCGAAGATCTTCGACGAGGACGGCCTGCCCGCCGACCGCCCGATCAAGACGCTCGCCGCCTCCGCGGCTGTCATGGAGAAGGGCAACTACCGCCACTTCATGGAAAAGGAGATCCACGACCAGCCCGAGGGGTGCCAGCGCACCATCGCGGCCTATGTGGACACCCTCACCGACCGCACCACCGTCCCCGGCGGCATCGACTTCGCCTCGCTCGAGCGCATCCAGATCGTCGCCTGCGGCACCGCCTACCTGGCCGGCATGCTGGGCAAGTACCTGATCGAGCAGCTGGCCGACCTGCCGGTCGACGTCGAGGTCGCCTCGGAGTTCCGCTATCGCGAGCCGTCGCTGAAGGCCGGCTCGCTGGCCATCGCCATCTCCCAGTCGGGCGAGACCGCCGACACGCTGGCTGCGCTGCGTTACTGCCAGGCCAAGGGCATGAAGAGCGCCGCCCTGGTGAACACGGTGGAGTCGACGATCGCCCGCGAGGCCGACGTGATCTGGCCGATCCATTGCGGGCCGGAGATCGGGGTCGCCTCCACCAAGGCCTTCACCGCCCAGGTCAGCATGCTGACCACGCTCGCCGTCGCCGCCGCCCGGGCGCGCGGCAGGATCGACGAGGCCGAGGAACAACGGCTGGTCCGTGTCCTGCTGGAAGCCCCTCGCCTGATGGCGGAATCGATCAATCTGGAGGACGCCGTCCGCCTGGTGGCCATCGAGGTCGCCAAGGCCCGCGACGTGCTCTTCCTCGGCCGCGGCCCGATGTATCCGTTGGCCCTGGAAGGCGCCCTGAAGCTCAAGGAAATCAGCTACATCCACGCCGAGGGCTATGCCGCCGGCGAGCTGAAGCACGGCCCCATCGCCCTCGTCGACGAGGCGACGCCGATCGTCATCCTCGCGCCCTTCGACAGCTATTTCGAAAAGTCGGCCTCGAACATGAGCGAGGTCATGGCCCGTGGCGGCCAGGTGGTCTTCATCACCGACCCGGACGGCGAGCGGCACGCCCCGGCCGGCGCCCGCGTCGTGGTCACCGCGCCGCGCTGCGATCCGCTGATCGCGCCGCTGGTGATGGCCGCCCCGATCCAGCTCCTCGCCTACCACGTGGCGGTCCAGAAGGGCGCGGACGTCGACCAGCCCCGCAACCTCGCCAAGTCGGTGACGGTGGAATAGCGACCTCCTCTCCCCCGCGCGCAGCGCGAGAGGGAGAGGGTAGGGAGAGGG
>JBOHKZ010000375.1:0-12422 GCA_050729355.1 Phenylobacterium sp.
CACCATACCCCTGGGCTCGGTGCAGGTGCTTCGAAGCCGGCCACAACCGTCAGCGGGGGCGGCGCCGTGGGCCGGGTCGGTCAATGTGGAGGTGGTCCGCCTTCGCTTCACCCCGGCCCGCGGCGCCTTCTATGGACCACCGGCCTCGGCGACCGCCACTGCGTCGGACGCGGCGCCCGCGGTCCTGCAGGCCAACGCCTTCCTGGCCGCCGGCGCCGGCTGGTTCAACGTGCCGGGGCAAGGCGATTTCGTCACCCCGCCCGACACCTTCGACGAGCGCGCGCCGGGGTCTGGCGTCTCCCTGGGCGTGGTGGATGACACCTGCGACGCGCGCGTCGAGGCGAGCCTGGCGACGGGCGGCGGGACGGTGCTCCGCGCCCACGCCAACGTCTTCGTCGCGCCCCCGGATTTCGCCCCTGACCGCCGCCCATTCGTCTCGGCGGCCGACGAGCTCAACGACCGCGCCGGAAACGCCCAGGCGCGCAACGCCGCCCTGCAGGGCGAGGCGCTGGAACGTTGGGTGGAGGACCTCTTCGAGCGGATCTACGAGCACGTCTCGCTGACCAATGTGGACCTCTGGCGCAAGGACCGAGGCCGCAGCCTCTCCAACGCCGAGCTCGCCGCGCCCATACCGGGCGACAACCTGGCGCCGGACAATCTGGCGATGGGCAGTCGGGACCCCCTGCGCAATCGCGAGGCCACGGTCGGCCCGTTCACCGCGGACAATCCCCTGCCCCTGGCCGACCGCGCCCGCGAGCAGCATCGGGCGCTGGCCGACGTGGGATCGCTGCGGGCCTTCGTGCGTCAGAATCCCCAGCGCCTGCGCCAGCTGGTGCGCAGCCCGTTTGAGGTGCGGGCGGGGGAGTCCCCGGGGCTCAGCGACATGCGGATGCCGCCCTTCATGCGCCAGTCGAACGCGCTTCCGCTCACCCTGGCGGCCTGGCAGTACGACCTCCTGATGCGCTGGGTCGACGGCGTCGTCGGCGCCCCGGCCGCAGGCGAGCTCGCCGCCGTCGCGCCGGGGCCCCAGCCGCTGTCGGACGAGGCTGCCGCGGCACGGACGGCGGTCCTCGCGCGCGTCGCCCTCGAGGCGGGTCCGTGAGCGGCGTCGACCTCGCCCTTCCCCTGACGCTGCGTTTCAAGTCGGACGTCGGGGAGCATCTCTTCCTCAGCCGCCACAGCCGCCTCTACGACCTGCCGCCCGGGGCGGGCGAACCGTCGTCGGCGCTTCTCGAGGCCTTGTCTGGCCCGCACGCCGGCGAAGACCCGCTGGACGAGATCAGCCAACCCAACCCGCAGAGCCTGTCGCTCAACGTGAGCAACGCCTGCAACCTCGCGTGCGGCTACTGCTACGCCGGCCGCGGGGCCTTCGAAGGCCGCCAGCCGCGCGGCATGACCTTCGAGGTGGCGCGGGCTGCGGTGGACCAGCTCCTCAAGGGCGCCGAGCCGACGGCTCCGATCACCATCGGCTTCATGGGCGGCGAGCCGTTCGTGAACCGGCGCCTGATCCATCAGGTGGTGGCCTATGCGCAGGCGGCGGCGGGCGGCCTGGACGTCCGCCACTCGGTCACCACCAACGCCACGTTGCTGACGCCCGAGGACCTCGACCTGCTGCGGTCCGTCCCCTTCGCGGTGACGGTGAGCCTCGACGGCGGGCAGGAGGTCCACGACGCCCAGCGCCCGACGGCGCGGGGCGAAGGCAGCTGGGAACGCGCCGTCCAGGCGGTGCGGCCGCTGCTGATGCGCCCCGGACAGGCCAGGGTCGCCGCCCGCGTCACGGTCACCCGCGACCGCCTCGACCTGCGCGCCCACTTCGCGAACCTGGCGGCCGTCGGCTTCACCGAGATCGGCTTCTCGCCCCTGCGCAGCGCCCCGGATGGCGCGGGAGCCATGACCGAGGACGACTGGCCGCTCTACCTCGACGAAATCTCGGCGCTGGCGTCGGAGGAACTGGGCAGGCTGAAGGCCGGTGCGCCGCTGCGGCTCACCAACCTCGCCGTGGCCCTCAAGCAGATCCATCGGGGCGCGAGCTCGCCCTACCCATGCGGCGCGGGCGGCGGCTACTTCTCCGTGGCGGCCGACGGCGCCTGGTATGCCTGCCACCGCGCCATCGGCGAGGACGCGTTCCGGCTGGGCGACAACACCGGCCTCGACGAGGCCCGGCGCCTCGCCTTCCTGCGGGACCGCCACGTCGACGGCCAGACCGACTGCACCGGCTGCTGGGCCCGCTACCTCTGCTCGGGCGGATGCCACCACGAGCGGGACAGTCGGACCGGCGCGTCCTGCGACTTCATCCGCGGCTGGCTGCAGTTCTGCCTGAAGGCCTACTGCGAACTTGGCCCATCGAATCCGGGAGGCCCCCATGAGTGAAGGTCCGGAGTGGAAACTCCAGCCCCGTAACGCTGCGGCCGTACGCGCAGCCGGCCCGCTTCCCCCGGCGACCGGCAATCCGGCATCGGTGCTGCTGGAGTCCGGCGTCGGCAACTGCTTCCCGGGATTGGAATGCGACCTGCGCAATCTCGAGCGCCGCTTCTTCCCGTTCCTCGAAGTGGACGCCAACGTGGTCGGTGGGGCCGCGGCTCTCGTCGTCGAGCTGAACATCGTCGGCGTTGACGCCGCCGGCGCGGCCGCCGCTGGACTGCCCGCAGCCCAGGCGGCCGTCTATGCGCAGCTCGCCGCCGACCTCGGGCAAGGCCGCGACTGGAAGATCACGGGCCTGAAGGGGGATTTTGGACCGCTTGGCCAGCTCGACTTCGCGCTCAGCGCCCTCGGCGCGCCCAGCACCGGGCCGGGCCGCCGACCGGCCGACGCCTGGACCGCGGTCCGCCTCCTGAAGGAAGACTCGGTCGTGCAACTGACGCTGCGCCGCACGGCGCCGGCGCAGCAGGCCGTGCTGTCGGGGCGGCGTACGCGATACCTCGACCCGAACGGCGCCCTGGCTCGCATCTTCGAGCCGGGCGAGCTGTCGCAGTCGCTATGTAGTCCGTGGACGCACGATTTTCGCGACTGTGCGTGCTTCTATTGGGCCTCCAACCATCCGGACATCGCCCTGCCGCCGGTTCCGGCGGGCGTCTCCGCCGCGGACGATCCACGCTGGAGCCTGGTCACCGACTGGCTGCGGGAGGATCGCAACCTCGCGGATCCGCCGGCCAGCCGCATCGACCGCGCCGCGCCGCGGGGCGGGAGCAACCCCGAGCCGGAAATCCCGCACCACCGCATCAACCGCGACTGGCAGAAGCTGGCCTTCGTCCTGGAGCGCCGCGAGGTCCTCGGCCCCTATGTCGAGCAGCCCTTTGTCGCCGCGCCGTTGGCCAACCGCCCGCAGCTCCTGGCGCATCTCAAATATGCCGCGGGCGTCGAGCTGGCCATCATGCAGGAATACCTCGCCGCGGCCTGGTCGTTGCGCAATCCCGTCGGCGCCCCCAACCCATTGCGGGACGATCTGAAGGCGGCCTTCGCCGAGATCCTGCGGGTCGCCATCGGCGAGATGCGCCACCTGAGGGCTGTCAACAGCGTGGCCCGCGGCCTTAATCCCACCGCGCCCTTCACGCCGCTGCTCGGCGTCGCGACGAAGATCCCCAGCGGCGGCCCCGCGCCCCGCCCGGTCGCCTTCCGCGCCGCCACCCCCGCGGTTCTCGACGAATTCGTGGAGATCGAGGCGCCTTCGCAGTCCGTGGACGGATTATATGGTCGCATCCTGGCCACTCTGGAGGAGGATCCTGACCTCGATCCCCAGGCCCAACGCATCCGCACGGTGATGGCCGAGGGCGAGGAGCACTGGCAGACGTTCCGGTTCGTGCGCGAATGGCTCGGGCGCCACACGCCCGCCGAGTACCTGCGCTCCGCGGCCCTCGCGCCGGCTCCGGCGGGCGCCCCGGCCCAGCAGACCTTGCAGACCCGCTACGAAGCGCTGCTCGACCGCCTCTTCTTAGGCTATCAGCGCGGCGGAACGACGGGCGCGCTCGACATCAACACCGCGCGCACATCGATGCTTGGCCCAGGCGGCATGGAGGGCGCCCTGAACGGCGTGGCGGCCGCCAATTTCCTGGTCACCTTCGCCGTGCCCGCCGACCCGAGGTTCGCCGCCGTGGATCCCCCGCCCTGACGCGCCGGGGCGTCGATTGCGTGATCCTGGGCGCCGGGCCGGTGGGGCTCATTGCGGCGCTGTCCGCCGCCCGGACCCGACGCGTTCTCCTGTGCGCGCCCCCTCGAACCGCGAGCGCTCCAAGCCGTATCGACTCCTTCCCCGCGCCATTCCTGGCCCTGCTGATCGAGCTTGGCCTCCATCCGCTGCGTCTCGCGCCCGCCCTGCATGACCGCCTCGTCGTGGCCTGGGAGTCGACGGAGCCCGAGGTGCGCCATGTCTCCCGGCGGGCGCATCTGGACCGGGGGCTGCTTGAGCAAGAGCTCCACGCGCTTGCCGCCCAAAGCCGATCGATCGAATGGGCCCCCGCCCCACCGCGCGACTTGCCGACGGGTACGCCCATCTTCGACGCCACCGGCCGCCGCGCCGTCACGGCCCTCGGCGTGGAGCGGCCCGCCGAGCCCTGGTTCGCGCGATGCTGGCTCGCCTCGGGCGTTTTTACGCCCGCGCAGCAGCTCTTGAGGATCGCGGCCCTGCCGGGGGGTTACGCCTACCGGATCGGCGTGGCGGACCTCCTCACCCTCGGGCTTGTGGGGCCGCACCAGCCTCGAGCCGTCGGGCAGGCGGCCTGGCGGCGCAGGCTCCTGGACTCAGGCGCGGAGTGGATGGTGGAGGACCTGCCGCCGGAGACCGTTTTCGCGCCGGGTCGCGGCGGAGAGGCCTCGGTTCAGTGGTCGCGGCCCGGGGCGGATGCAGCGCCGGTGGGCGACGCGGCGTTCGCCCGCGACGCCCTGGCGGCCCAAGGCACGGCGAACGGGGTCTCGGACGCTCTCGCCAGCCTGGAGGACGTCGCCGCGGCGCGCGAGCGGATCGTTGAGGACCGGCGCGCTCACGCCGCCAATCTGCGGGACATGATCGCCCGCGGCCGGTTCCGGGACGCTCCCGACTGGCGGACCTATGACGCGTTCCTCTGCGGCCTGAAGGAACGTGCAGAGCTCTCGCAATAGGCGAACAATATCCCGACTATCTTCGTGGTTGCTGGCCTCGAGTGATTGTGAGATCGTTGTTATCTCAAATAGGAGCGGGAGGCGGGCAATGGCTCGGATCGGGCACGGGGACACCTATTCACCTTCATTTGCGGGCGGCACGGCTTCCATCGCCGGCGTGCAAACCCCCGTCAGCGCCTTCAACTTCATGTTCCCGGCGCTGCGCGCCGTCCCCGCCAATCTCCTGCCGGTCGGGGCCACGACCGTCGCGAACCTCAAGCTGCTTGGCGCGGCCATGGAGGACACCCAGTCGGAGAACCCGGTCGGCAACGGGACCATACCGGCGGCCTACACCTACTTCGGGCAATTCCTCGATCACGACGTCACGTTGCAGCAGCCCGGGCCGGGCGTACCCGACATCAGCGATCCGCAGCTCGCGCCGCTGGCGAACCCGGCGGGGAGCTTCACCAACGCCCGGGTCCCCACCCTCGATCTCGACAGCGTGTACGGAGGTCTTGCCGTCCGCGATTCCGCCGCCCCGGACAAGCTGCTGGTCGGCAAGGTCAGCCCGGTCGGGCAGCGGCCGCCGAACAGGGGCGATTTCAACGACCTCCCCCGCCGCGCCGCCAACGCCGACCCCTCGGTCGATCGGGAGGCGCTGACCGGCGACCCGCGCAATGACGAGAACCTGGTCATCGCGCAGCTGCACACCGCCTTCCTGCGCGCGCACAACGCTCTCGTGGCGAAGCATGGCTCCCTCGCCAAGGCCCGCACCGCCCTGTGCCAGGCCTATCAGCGCCTTGTCCTGGCGGACTTCCTTCCGCGCATCGCCGATCCGTCGGTGGTGAACGACGTGGTTCAGAACGGGCCGAAGTTCTTCAAGCCGCAGAAGGCTGCGGACGTCTTCATGCCCTTCGAGTACTCGGTGGCCGCCTACCGGTTCGGCCACTCGATGATCCGCGAGGTCTACGACTACAACCGCATCTTCCCGACCGCCAATTTCCGCCTGCTGTTCACCTTCACGGCGCTCAGCGGTCAGCTGGGCGGCGGTGTCGCTCCGGAGTTCCCGACCCTGCCGGAGAACTGGATCATCGAATGGGAGCGGTTCCTGCCGATCGGCGGCAGCAAACCCCAGCCCGTCCGCCGGATCGACACCAAACTGGCCGAGCCGCTGGCCCATCTGCGCACCATCACCGGCCAGCCGGAAGGCGCGCCCAACGACCGGCTCGCGACGCGCAACCTCCTGCGGGGCTATCTCATCGGACTGCCGACCGGCCAGGCCGTCGCGAAGGCCATGGGCCTCACGCCGCTTTCAGGCGCCGCCCTGACGGCGGCCGTGCACCCCGAGCAGGTGAGCGTGCTGCAGACCACCGGCTTCGACACCCGCACGCCGCTCTGGTTCTACATCCTCGCCGAGGCCGGCGACCCGAACGGGGCGAAGGGCGCCCATCTGGGCCCGGTCGGCAGCCGCATCGTGGTCGAGACGCTCTGGAACCTGATCCGTTTCTCGCCCGACTCGATCATCGGCGCGAACGGCAAGGTCACGGCGGGCGATCCCTTCACCCTGAGCGACCTCATCATCCTGTCGGGCAACGGCGCCTGAGACCGCGGCCGTGGAGGAGCTCTACGACCTTGTCGTCTCGGCGATAAAGGACGCTTTCGGTCAACGCCGACTGCTCCAGCAGTCGCCGATCCTGCCGGATGTCTGGGCCGCCTTCGTCAATCCGAACCTGCCGCGGAGCTATCGGCGCTTCGACGAGGACGAACGGACCGAGCGGCGGATCGACGTGCTCCTGACGCCCGGCCGCGCGTCGAGTTCCGGGGCCGTGGCGCGCGCGCTGCGACAGGGCCTGGTCTGGCTCAACGACACCACTGCGGATCCGGCGGCGACACCTATCGGCGCCGCCCAGCTGGTCGCGAACGTCACGCTCGTCGCCGCCAAGCTCACCTTCAAGGAACTGGTCTGTGCCGCCGCGCCGCTGACCGAGTGGTGGAACCGGCTGCCGGAGCAATACCGCAACAACGCCCGCATCCACGAAGCCATGGGCCCGCCGCCGCCAGGCAGCGACCCGCGGCTGTTGCGAAACACCTTCGACGAGGAGTTCTTCACCTTCGCCTGCACCTGCGGCCTCATCGAAACCTGGCTGACGACGGCGATGACCGAGGCAGACCTCAGGGCCATAGCCGAACGGCTGCGCAACGCGCGGCGTCTCGAGCCGGAATTCGACGACCTCCTGAACAAGTATCTCGGCCTGTGGACCAGCTTCGAGCACCCCGTCGACCGCGACGTGGCCGGCGCCCTGGTGGCGCGCATACAGCTCAACCGGGTGGGCACGCTCTCCGTGGCTGTCTCGCGCCAGACGATCAAGGCCGACGCCTGCGAGAACCTCTTCAAGACCTCCACCCTGAACATCACCTGGGGCGTGCTGGATTGCGGCGTCGATGCGCGGCACCCCTGCTTCATGGACGGACCGGCCCCGCCGTCGGGCGACTTCGTGAGCCGGGTGACGCGGACCTACGACTTCACCGGGCTTCGCGACATGCTGGGCGGCATGGTCCAGCTCGACGCGTCCGGGAACCCGCTCAATCCCGTGACCATCGCCGCCCTGGCCAGCCGTGTCGAAGAGGGGTTGCCGATCGACCTCGCGCTGCTCGAGGGCCTGCTGCGGGTGCCGCACGGCGCGCGATACATCGAGCCGATGCTCGACCACGGAACGCATGTGGCCGGCATCATCGGCGCCAGCCGCACCATCTGCGCGGATGGCATCGAGGTGCAGGGCATCTGCCCGGACATCCGGCTGTGGGACATCCGCGTGTTCAACAGCAACAACGAGTCCGACGAATTCAGCATCGTCACGGCCCTGCAGTTCATAGCGCACATGAACCGCTCCACCGGCGCGCCGATGGTCCACGGCCTGAATCTGAGCTTCTCCTTCGCCCACGACGTCGGGAACTACGCCTGCGGCCGAACGCCCATCTGCCTCGAGTGCGACCGGTTGGTGGACAATGGCGTGGTGGTCGTGGTCGCGGCGGGCAACGCCGGCTATTCCGACGACGGCTCGACCCCCTCGCTGAACGACCGCTACGCCGTGGTCTCGATCACCGACCCCGGGAACGCCGCCAACGTCATCACCGTGGGCTCCACCCATCGCAGCCAACCGCACGCCTACGGGGTGAGCTTCTTCTCGAGTCGGGGTCCGACCGGCGATGGCCGTCTGAAGCCGGATCTCGTGGCGCCGGGCGAGAACATCGTGGCGCCATCGCTCGGCGGGCGCACCGCGGAGAAGGACGGCACCAGCATGGCCGCGCCGCACGTCAGCGGAGCCGCGGCCATCCTCCTTGCACGGAACATGGAGCTGATCGGCCGGGCCCGCCGCGTCAAACAGGTGCTCTGCGAGAGCGCCACCGACCTCGCCCGCGAGCGGTCCTTCCAGGGCGCCGGACTGCTGGACGTCCTGCGCGCCCTGCAAAGCCTCTGAGCGGTCGCCATGCTGGTCTTCGAAGCTCTCAACGCAAAGTTCGGGGATTGCCTCCTGCTCAGGTGGCAGGACGCCGGGAAGGACCGGCTCGCGGTCGTCGACGGCGGTCCCGCTGGGGTCTTCGGCCGGCTGCGGGATCGCCTGGACGAGCTGGCGGTCGCTGGCCAGACGCTGCGCATCGACTGGATGATGGTCAGCCATATAGACGACGACCACATCAACGGCCTGCTGCAGCTGATGGGGGAGGAACGGACCAGGGCCGACAACCATCAGCCGGCCCGCTACCGGATGGTCCGCTTCTGGCACAACAGTTTCGAGGAACTGGTCGGGGCGGTCCCAGCGAACGCGGGGCTCTCGGCGCTGGCCGGCGACCAGTCGGCGCTCAGCCAGATCCCCGCCAACGAGTCCAAGGCGGTCCTCGCCAGCGTCACCCAAGGCCGCAAGCTTGGGGCGCTGATCCGCCGCTTCAACCTGGACGGCAATACGCCGGTGGGCGGCCTCGTGCTCGCGCGCCAGCAACCGTACCAGGTGCAGGGCCTGACCGTCACCGTGGTCGGACCGGCCACCAAGGAACTCGACGCCCTGCGCGTGGCGTGGGCCAAGCAGGCCACGACGCCGCTGGCCGCCCTTGCGGACATGACCGACAAGGCGACCGCGAACCTCTCGAGCATCGCCTGCCTCGTGGAGCGCGGAGGTCGGCGCATCCTGCTGACCGGCGACGCGCGCGGCGACAAGGTGCTGGAAGGTCTCGAGGCGTGCGGACGGCTGGCGCCCGCCGGCGTCCTGGAACTCGATGTCCTGAAGGTTCCGCACCATGGGAGCGACAGGAACGTCGATCAGGCCTTCTTCGAACGCCTGCCGGCCCGCCACTACGTGATCTCGGCCGACGGCGTACACGGCAATCCGGATCAGCCGACCCTTCGCTGGATCGTCCAGGCCCGAGGGGACGCGGAGTACACCATCCACTTCACCAACAAGGTCCCCGGGATCCCGGAACTCATGGCCCAGCTCAAGACGCCCAGCCGCCGGTTCAAGACCGTGTTCCGGGCCGACGCCGACAAGGGGTTGGCCATCGAACTGCCCGAAGACGGCGACTGAACGGCGGCTTGGGGATGCCGGATTGCCGAGCGCCCGCCACGTCCGCTAACGTCTCTCAAACAATCGTTTGAGGAATCCAGTCTTGGCCACGCTTTTCGATCCGCTGTCGCTCGCCCGCGGGCCGGCGATGAAGAACCGCTTCGCGCTGGCGCCGCTGACCAACCTGCAGAGCCATCCCGACGGGCGCATGTCGGACGACGAGTTCAACTGGCTGACCTATCGCGCCAAGGGCGGGTTCGCGCTGACCATGACCTGCGCGGCGCACGTCCAGCGGATCGGCCAGGGCTTTCCCGGCCAGATGGGCATCTTCGGCGACGAGCACCTGGAGGGGCTAACCCGGCTGGCGGCCGAGATCAGGAAGAACCAGTCCATCGCCGTGGCGCAGCTGCACCACGCGGGCATGCGCTCGCCCAGGGACCTGATCGGCGAGGCCCCGGTGGCGCCCTCCGACGACGAGGCGACCGGCGCGCGCGGGCTTTCCACCGCCGAGGTCGAGCAGGTGATCGAGGACTTCGTGGCCGCGGCGGTGCGGGCGGAGAAGGCCGGCTTCGACGGCGTCGAGATCCACGGCGCCCACAGCTACATCCTCTGCCAGTTCCTGAGCGAGGGCCTGAACCGGCGCGAGGACCGCTACGGCGGGAGCCCTGAAAACCGCGCCCGGCCGATCAAGGAAATCATCGAGGGCGTGCGCGCCCGCTGCCGGCCGGACTTCAGCCTGGGCCTTCGACTCTCGCCCGAGCGGTTCGACCTGAAGCTGATGGAAATCCGCGAGCTGGCGCGGCAGGTGCTGGCCGAGGCGCGCATCGACTACCTCGACATGTCGCTCTGGGACTACGCCAAGCTCCCCGTCGACGAGGCGCATCAGGAACGCTCCCTGATGGGCTGGTTCACCGACCTGCCGCGCGGCGACGTGCGGCTGGGTTGCGCGGGCAAGATCATGACGCCGGCCGACGCGCAGGCCTGCCTCGACCAGGGCATGGACTTCGTGCTGCTGGGCCGCGCGGCGATCCTGCACCACGACTATCCGCAGAAGCTGGCGGCCGACCCCGGCTTCCTGCCGCTGGCGACGCCGGTCAGCGCCGAGCACCTGCGGGCCGAGCGGCTGGGTCCCGCCTTCGTCAAATACATGCAGACCTGGAAGGGCTTCGTCGCCGAGCCGGAGACGGAGCTGGCCTAGCCCGGAGCCCGCAAGACTAAGCCGTCATCCCGGACGGCCGAAGAGCCGATCCGGGACCCAGGGCGGACGCAGTGCAGCGGCTCCTGGGTCCCGGCTCACCGCTGCGCGGCGTCCGGGATCACAGAATTTGAGATTGGCTGAATGGGTTCTTGGCCAAGGCCTTTCGTTGACGCCCCACCCTAACGGCCGCACCATCGGCCAACGATCAGAGGAGGCCCCCATGGCCGACGGCGAAATGCTCGACCGCGCGAAGTTCCACGCGATGACCGAGAGCACCCAGGAGGACTGGGCGGCGATCATGCGCGCGGCCGCCCCACACCGCGGCGAGCTGGCCGACCGGCTGCTGGCGCACCTGATGCTGCTCGACAACGACCACGGCGGCTTCGCGGTGGACCGGCTGGAGCACTCGCTGCAGACCGCGACGCGGGCGCACCGGGACGGCCGCGACGAGGAATACGTCGTCTGCGCCCTGATCCACGATATCGGCGACATCTTGCTGCCGGCCAATCACGCCGAGCTTGGCGCCACGATCCTCAGGCCGTTCATCTCGGAGGCCAACCACTGGATGATGGCCCAGCACGGCATCTTCCAGGGCTACTACTTCTTCCACCACCTGGGCCTGGACCGCGAGATGCGCGAGCAGTTCCGCGGCCACCCGCACTTCGAATACTGCGCCCAGTTCTGCCACCTCTACGACCAGAACAGCTTCGACCCGGCCTATGAGTCCATGCCGCTCTCGGCCTTCGAACCGATGCTGCGCCGCGTGGTCGCCGCCCCGAAACAGTCGATCTACAAGAGAGACTAGGCGTCTTCGAAGATCGCCTCGATCGGCATCTCGAACAGCTTGGCGATCCGGAAGGCCAGCGGCAGGCTGGGATCGTACTTGCCGGTCTCGATAGCGTTGACGCTCTGACGTGAGACCTGGAGCCGGTCTGCGAGGTCGGCCTGGCTCCAGTTCCGTTCGGCCCGCAGGACCTTCAGGCGGTTCTTCACCGCTTGCCGGCCCACCAGATCGCCCAGGCCACGAGGAAGCCCGCCAACTGGATGACGGCCAGGATCAGGCCGCCGAGCACCAGCGGACTGAAGTTCGGCGCGTGGGTCGCGAGCCAATCCAGGAACCCGACCCCCGGCGCGGCAAGCGTGTTTAGCAGGACCGTCCCAGGAATGAGCGCCAACGACCCGCCCCAGAACCAGGCGGTCTTCTGGGCGTCGCGGGCGGCTTCATCGATGGCGAGCCAGTAGCGCCAGGTGAGCCAGAGAGCGCCGGCCACGAACGCCGCGAGGATCGCGAGCTGCACAGGTGCGATGAAGAACGACCCCGCCGCCTTTTGCGCCGCCAAAAGAACAACCATCAGGCCAAAGAGTGCGGCCAGCCCCAGGAGGGGCCGATTGAGCGCCGAATGCGTCTTGGTCATGTCATGTTTCTTATCTTTATGACAAGGAAACATGACATTGGGAGTGTGTCAAGCGACCCTTACACTAACCCTGTACCTCCCCCATGAAATGGCGGGAGGGGGATCGAACGCCGACCCTGGCGAAGCCGGGGGAAGAGCGGTTGGTGGAGGGGGCAGGCGGCCGCCAGTGACTGGGGCCTGCCC
>JBOHKZ010000376.1:0-7713 GCA_050729355.1 Phenylobacterium sp.
CTCCTGCACCTTGAACCGCGCCCGGGTGGTGTTGGAACTCACCCGGTTCACGCAGTAGGCGCAGTCGTAGACGCAGAAGTTGGTCAGCAGGATCTTGAGCAGGGAGATGCATCGCCCGTCGGGGGCATAGGCGTGGCAGATGCCCATGCCGCCATCGACCGAACCCACGCCCTTGCCGCCCGCGGAATCCCGCTTGGTCCCTCCGGATGAGGCGCAGGAGGCGTCGTACTTTGCCGCGTCGGAGAGGATAGCCAGCTTGCGCTTCAGATCGAGGACGGCCATCCTCTCAATCTAATGTTCCTATTTTGTTCCGTCCAGCGAACTTCTTGGAATCGTCGCGGAACCACCTGGGTCCATGCCGCTTTCACACGCGCATGGCCCGACTCTCCATCCGGCACGAGACGCTCTACAGCTACGAGCGCCCGGTGCGGTTCGCCGTTCACCGTCTGCTGGTGCGACCGCGCGACAGCCACGCCATCCGGGTGGTCGAGACCTCGCTCACCCTCTCGCCGCCCGGTGATACCCGCTGGCTCTACGACGCGCTCGGCAACTCGGTCTGCTGCTTCACCCCGCAAGGCGAAGGCCGCGCACTTTCGATCGTCAGCAACCTGGTGATCGAGCGGTTCCCGACGCCGGTCGCCCGGCTGCAGATCGCAGACCCGCAGACCGCCACCCCGATCGTCTACTCGCCAAGCGACCGCGCCGTGCTTGCGCCGTTCATCGACCCCGTCACCGCCGACGCCGAGGGCGTCTTGCTGGACTGGCTGCGCGCCCAGATGGCCAGTCCGGATGACCCGGCGCTCGCCTTCCTGATGCGGCTCAACCGCACCATCCACGACACCTTCGAATATTCGGCCCGCGACCAGGGCGCGGCGCAGGAGCCCAGCCACACGGTGCGCATGGGCTCAGGGACCTGCCGCGACTTCGCCTGGCTGATGGTCGAGACCCTGCGGCGGCTGGGCTACGCCGCGCGGTTCGTCACCGGCTATCTCTATTCGCCGGCCCGGAAAGGCGTGCGCGGCGCCGGGGCGACCCACGCCTAGTGCGAGGTCTTCCTGCCCGAGCTGGGCTGGACCGAGTTCGATCCCACCAACGCGCTGATCGAAAGCCCGGACCTGATCCCGGTGGCCGTGACTCGCACGCCGGCCGAGGCGGCTCCGATCTCCGGCGCCATCTACGGCGACGGCGGCCACAGCGAACTCTCTGTCCACGTCGACGTGCGCCAGCTCGATCCGTTGCCCGCCGCCGCATGAACCCGATCGCCAACCTGGCAGGGAAAGGAGCGCCCATGACCCGAGGTTTCCAGCAGCAGGATCCTGACCTCAGTTTCTGCATTCCAAAGTCCGCCCCCGCCCCACAGCACGGACAGCCGGCCGACAAGGCCAAGGCGAAGCCGGCCCGCGAGCCGCGCACCATACAGCCGCGCCCGGGTCACTAGCTTTTCAACAACCCCGCGCCCAAGCTCCGTCGCATGAGCAGCCCATCCGACGTCAACGCCGGCCAGCAGGCCTATTGGAACGATACGGCGGGCAAGGCCTGGGCCGAATTGCAGGACGCCCTCGACCGCCAGCTCGAACCCCTGGGCGAAGATGCGATCGCGGCGCTGGCGCCCCGGCCAGGCGAGCGCATCCTCGACATCGGTTGCGGCACGGGCCAGACGACCCTGGCGCTGGGCGACCGGGTCGGCCCGGACGGCGGCGTGCTCGGCGTGGATATCTCCCGGCCGATGCTGGCGATCGCACGATCGCGCGCCGGCGACGCGCCCCAGGTCATCTTCGAGGAAGGCGACGCACAGACCGCCGCGTTCGACCGCGGCGCCTACGACGGGATATTCTCCCGGTTCGGCGTGATGTTCTTCGGAGACCCGGTCGCCGCGTTCAGCAACCTTCGCGCCGCGCTGAAGGCGGGCGGCCGCGTCGCCTTCATCTGTTGGCGACCGGCGGCGGAGAACCCCTGGATGACGCCGCCGATCGGCTCGGTGCTGGCCGACATGCCGCCGCCCGTCAGGCCCGAGCCCGGCGCGCCGGGCCCCTTCGGTTTCGCCGACCCCGACCTGGTGAGGCGCATCCTCGCCGAGGCGGGCTTCGCCGACGTCGCGATCGACCGCCACGACGTGAAGCTCGGCGGCAACAGTCTGGAGGACAGCATCAGGCTGTCGCTCAGCATCGGCCCGCTCGGCGGCCACCTGCGGGAGCATCCCGAGAAGCGCGACGCCGTGGTGGCGGAACTGCGCAAGGCGTTCACGCCTCGCCTGCAGGACGGCAAGGTCGTCCAGGATGGCGCGACCTGGATCGTCACGGCCCGAAACCCCTGACAAGCCGCCGCCTTTCCGAAAGCCGCGGGACTCTGTTAGACCGGACCCATTGATTTTATCCGTTGCCTGAGAGGCGCCGACCGCCGGCTGGTTACAGCCGGGCGCGGCGTTTGCCGATTTGGACGCCAAAATTGAAACTGCCGACGCCGCTGAAGGCGTAGCCGACCTCGCCGAGCGCGAGGCTGCGTACGAGAAGTTCGTTTGGGACAACCTGAAACGGAACTACCTCGGCAACTACCTGCACGGCATGCTCGGGATGACCGGCTTCCGGCTGGTCAACGCTCCGACCTTCCTGCCGGCCTACCTCCACGCGATCTCGGGCTCCAACACCATTGTCGGCCTGGGACTGGCGTTGCAGCAGGTCGGGGGGATCATCTCGCCGATCTTCGGCGCGACGAAGATCGAGCACCGCACCAAGGTCATGCCCGCCGCCATGTGGATGGGCGGGCTGGCGCGGATGGCGATCCTCGGCATCGCGATCTCCGGCTGGCTGCTGAAGGGCACGCCGCTGGTGGCGAGCGTGCTCTTCTTCATGCTGATGTTCGGCATCTTCATGGGCGCGCAGCGGGTGGTCTTCAGCCTGCTGATGGCCAAGGTGATCCCGATCAGCCGGCGCGGCCGCCTGCAGGCCTGGCGCAACGCCACCGGCGGGGCCATCGCGGCCGTGCTCGCCTATTTCGCCGGCCGCTACTTCATCGGCGCCAACCTGTTCGGCAACGGCTACGGCACGACCTTCATCTTCGCCTTCATCCTGACCAGCATGGGGCTTTGGGCGCTGCAGTTCCTGCTGAAGGAGCCCGAGCCGCCGACCACCCGCACCCAGGGCCGCTTCCGCGACCGGCTGCGCGAATTCCCCCGCCTGATCAGCGAGGATCGCGCCTACCGAAACTTCCTCCTCGTGCAGATGCTGTCGAGCACCGGCCGGATGGCCGTGCCGTTCTACATTCTCTACGTCTCGGCCTCGATCCACATGGACGGCAAGACGCTGGGGCTGCTGTCCCTGGCCTACCTTGGCGCGGACACCCTCTCCAATCTGGTCTGGGGCTATCTGGGCGACAAGACGGGCTTCCGCCTGGTGCTGCTGTTTTCCATCGCCACCTGGATCGGCGCGACCTTCCTCTTGATGGGCAACCACGCGCAGTGGGCGATCTTCCTGGCCTTCTTCGGGCTGGGCGCGGCGCAGTCGGGCTACATGATGTCGGCCCAGACCATGATCCTGGAGTTCGGCGCGCGGGACGACCTGCCGATGCGCATCGCGGTCTCCGCGACGGCCGAGAGCATCACCGCGACACTCGGCCCGCTGATCGGCGGCAAGGTGGCCGACATGTTCGGCTACGACGTCGTCTTCGGCGCCTCGATCGGCTTCCTGATCGCCGCCTTGCTGCTGCTGATCTTCGCGGTCAAGGAGCCGCGCACCGCCCGGCTCTCGGTGCTGTAGCCGGGCGCCAAAGAAAATTCACCTGACCGTGTCGGGCGCGGGCGGCATGGTTCGTCCTAGGGGTCGAACCTTCCCAAGGAGACGACGATGCGGATGATTTTCGTGAACCTGCCCGTGAAAAGCGTTGCGGCCTCCCGCGCGTTCTTCGGGGCGCTCGGCTTCACCTTCAACGAGCAGTTCAGCAACGAGAACACCGCGGCGATGGTGATCGAGGAGAACATCGTGGCCATGCTGCTGGAGCACGCCCGTTTCCGCGACTTCATCAAGGGCGACATCAGCGACCCGGCCAAGGGCGTCGAGGTCCTGACCTGCCTGTCGGCCGGCAGTCGGGCCGAGGTCGAGGACACCATCGCCAAGGCGCTGGCCGCCGGCGGCAAGTCCTGGATGCCCCCCCAGGACCACGGCTTCATGTACGGCCACAGCTTCCAGGACCTCGACGGCCACGTCTGGGAAGTCATGTGGATGGACCCCGCCGCGGTGCAGAGTCCCGAGCTGGCGGGCGCCGAAGCCTAGGAGAGCGCCGCGATCCGCTTCGCAGCGTCGGCGTCGCCGGGCTCGCGTTTCAGATAGTCGCGATAGGCCGCCAAGGCCGCATCCCGACGCCCGGCGATGCGGCTCGCCTCGGCGTAGCTCCAGACTGCGCCGGACGAGTCCGGGAAGGCGAGCAGGTTGAACCGGAGCAGCGCCAGCGCCGCATCCGGTCGGCCCTTGTGCAGCGCCTTGAGGCCCAGCACGTCGATCACGCTCTCCCTGGCTTTCAACCCGGCGGGGCGGGCGTCATAGGCTGCCTGGCCGGCGGCGACCCCGTCGCGGGCGATGATGTCGGCCAGGTGGCGCGTGAACCGATAGTCGCGGATCGCGTCGCTGTCGCCGGCCAGCATCTGCTTGCCCGCGTTGTTGAGGTCCCAGAAGGGGTCGACCTCGCCGTTGGTCAGGATGATCAGGGTGTAGCCGAGGTCTTCGAAGATCATCAGTTCGCAGGCGATCCCGAAATGGCCGCCGGAATGGCCGATGATCCGGTGGCCGCTGACGACCTCCTCGCTGCAGCCGTAGCCATAGCGGCCATGGGCGTAGTCGAACCGCCCCCTGGTCCACTCGCGGGTCATCTCCGGGCTGAGCAGCCGGTTGGCCGCCAGGGCGTTGGCGAAGGCCAACAGATCGCCGGCCGTTGAATAGCCGCCGCCCGCCGGTCCGCCGCGCACGCCGGTCACCAGGAGGTTGTTGCGCCACTTGCCCGGCCGCTCCAGGTCGCGGGTGTAGCCGATGGCCAGGTTCGGCACGACCTCGTCCACTCGGTAGAAGTCGGTGTCATTCATTCCGAGCGGCCGGAAAATCGTCTCGCGGACGTGCTCGTAATAGTCCCGGCCCGTCAGCTTCTCGATCAGCGCGCCCAGCACCACGTAGCCGTCGTTGCTGTAGGCGAAGACGCCGGGCGTCCCCTCGAGCGGATCGTTCACGAACAGCGCCAGGGTCTGCGGAACGCTCGCGGCGGCGTCGGCCGGGCTCTTGGCGAGTGCAGCCCAATAATTCCCGAGCCCCGACGTGTGGCTCAGCAACTGGGCGATCGTCACCTGCTCCGCTACCGCGCGGTTGGGGTAGTCTGGCAGGTGGACGATCAGCCGATCCTCCAGCTTCAGCCGTCCCGCCGCCGCCAGCCGCAGGACCCCCAGGGCCGTGAACATCTTGCACATCGAGGCGAGGTTGAACTTGGTGTCGGGGCGGTTGGCGACGCCGTCGGCGCGGTTCGCGGCGCCGTAGGCTTGCCGGAAGATCGGCCGCCCGTCCCTGGCCAGCAGCACGACTCCACTGAAGTCGTCGTCTCGCGCCAACTGCTCACCGTGGGCGCGGAGCTTGCGCGCGACGTCCGCCGGCGGGCCCGCCGACGCTGTCGCGGGGCTCACCAGCAGGGCGGACGCCAGTGCAGCGCGCCGGGTTATCGTCAGCCTGGCCATGCACCTCTTCTCACCGCAGCCCTTGCCCGCCGGTTCGACGGCATATATGTAAGCACTTACGCATATGTCAACGACCTCTCCAACCCTCCGCGACTATCCCCGCACCCAGGGTGGGGCGGCCATCGGCGCGCGCCTTCGCCGCCTGTCGGAACGGATCGATCGCGAGGCGGACCAGGTCTACCGCCAGCTCGGGATCGAGTTCGAACAGCGCTGGTTCGGGCTTCTGAACGTCCTGGCGATGTCCGGCCCGCTCAGCGTGGGAGAGATCGCCGAGACCCTGGGGATCACCCATGCGGCGGTCAGCCAGACCCGCGCATCGCTACAGGCGCGCGGCCTCGTCGCCGCCGACGCGGACCCGACGGACGCCCGCCGCCGCGCACTGAGGCTCACGGCGGACGGCGAAGCGCTCGTGGCCCGCCTGCGGCCCACCTGGGAAGCGCTGAACGAGGTCGCGCGCGAGCTGAACCGCGAGGCGGGGGACGCCGTCGAGACGCTGGGGCGCCTCGAAGCCGCCCTTGATCGCCGTGGCCTCCTCGATCGCCTGAGAGACCTGCCTGATCCGGAGGCCGCCTGAGCGACGCGGCTTGCGCCCCCGCGAGAGCGCTGCCTTGATCCACGGATGATCCACGTCCCCACCGCGCCCTGGGCCCATACGGCCTTCGACCTGACGGCCTGGGGCTGCGGCTTGGCGTTCAGCGTCGTGCTGTATCGCTGGCGGCTGAAGGCGCTGACCGAGGGGGTCGCCCGCAAGGTGGACGCCGGCTACTTCGCCGCGCTGGTCGTCGGAGCGATTCCCGGCGCCTGGCTCCTGGGCTCGCTGAACAGCCTGCGCGGAGCGACGCCCGCCCTGTCGCACAGCGTCGCCGGCGCGCTGGTTGGCGCCATCGTGGGCGTCGAGCTCTACAAGCGCCTGCGCGGCGTCACGGGATCGACCGGCGGCGTCTTCGTCGGACCCTTCTCGCTGGGCGTGGTGATCGGCCGCCTGGGCTGTCTCTTCGCCGGTCTGCCTGACGGGACCTACGGCAAGCCCACCTCCCTGCCCTGGGCCGTCGATCTGGGCGACGGGATCGGCCGCCACCCGGTCCAGCTCTACGAAAGCCTCTCCATGGCCGTTTTCCTGGCGGCCTACCTCATAGGCCTGAAACGCCGCAGCCCCTGGGCCCTTCGCCGCGGCTTCTACGCCATGTGTATCGCCTATGGGGTCCAGCGCTTCGCCTGGGAGTTCCTCAAGCCCTATCCGCCGATCCTCGGGCCGCTTAACATCTTCCACGTACTGTGCGGGGGACTGGCGCTCTATGGATGGATCTACTGGCGCGGCGACCTCAGGCGCGAGCGCGGCGCGCAAGACCGCGCCCTACCTGTTCCAGGGTCAGACCACCAGCCTGTGTGAGACCTGCCTGGCCCTGGTGCCGGCCAAGATCATCTCCGAGGGCGACGACGTCTTCTACCTGAAGCGCTGCCGCGAGCATGGCGTTCAGAAGACCCTGATCAGCGACGACCTCAGCTATTGGAAAGCCCAGAAGGACTGGCTGAAGCCCGGCGACCGGCCGCTGGGCGTCCACACCCGCACCGAGCACGGCTGCCCCTACGACTGCGGCCTCTGCCCCTACCACGAACAGCACTCCTGCCTGGCGATCATCGAGGTCAACGAGGCCTGCAACCTCTCCTGCCCGGTCTGCTTCGCCGATAGCTCCGTCAAGCGCGAGGCCCACCGGCCGCTCGCCGAGATCGAGAAGATGCTGGACGTCCTGGTCGCGTCGGAGGGCGAGCCTGACCTGGTGCAGATCAGCGGCGGCGAGCCCACCATCCACCCGCAGTTCTTCGAGATTCTCGACGCCGCCCGCGCCCGGCCGGTGCGGCACCTGATGATCAACACCAATGGCCTGCGGATCGCCCGCGAACCCGGTTTCGCCGAACGCCTGGCCACCTACATGCCGCGCTTCGAAGTCTACCTGCAGTTCGACAGCCTGAAGCGCGACGCCCTGATGGAGCTGCGCGGCGCCGACCTC
>JBOHKZ010000377.1:0-2960 GCA_050729355.1 Phenylobacterium sp.
GCTCTCCGCCATCTTCTCCGGCGTGAAGGACCTAAGAGCCTCCTTCGAGAAAGCCGAAGGCTTGCGCGCCACAGGTCGCGGAACGCTGCTCTTCGTCGACGAGATCCACCGCTTCAACCGCGCCCAGCAGGACGGCTTCCTGCCGTTCGTGGAGGAGGGGATCGTGACCCTGGTCGGCGCCACGACCGAGAACCCGTCCTTCGAGCTGAACGGAGCGCTCCTGTCGCGCAGCCAGGTCTTTGTCCTGAAGCGCCTGGACGACGAGGCGCTGGAGACCCTGCTGCAAAAGGCCGAGGCCTTCGAGGGCCGGGCCTTGCCGCTGGAGCCGGAAGCGCGAAACGCCCTGACGGCGCTGGCCGACGGCGACGGGCGTTATCTGCTGACGCTCGCCGAGACCCTGTTCAACATCGGTTCGGCCAAGCCGCTCACCACCAAGGACCTTGGACAGGTGCTGCAGAAGCGCAGCCCCGCCTACGACAAGGACCGCGAGGAGCACTACAACCTCATCTCGGCGCTGCATAAGTCGATCCGGGGGTCGGATCCCGACGCGGCTCTCTACTGGCTGGCGCGGATGCTGACCGGCGGCGAGGATCCGCTGTTCATTGCGCGCAGGCTGATCCGGGCGGCGGCGGAGGATATCGGCGAGGCCGATCCCATGTCCCTGGTGCTCGCCAACGCCGCCAAGGACACCTACGACTTCCTGGGCTCGCCGGAGGGCGAGATCGCGCTGGCGCAGCTCGTCGTGCACTTGGCCGCCGCGCCCAAGTCCAATGCGGTCTACAAGGCGTTCGGCGCGGCCATGCGGGCGGCGAAGGAGACCGGATCACTGATGCCGCCGGCCCACATCCGCAACGCGCCCACCAAGCTCATGAAGGACCTGGGCTACGGCAAGGGCTACGCCTACGACCATGACGCCCCGGAGGGTTTCTCCGGGCAGGACTATTTCCCGGACGAGATGGAGCGCCAGACCTTCTACCAGCCGAAGGGCGAGGGATCCGAGGCGCGGATCAAGGAGCGGCTGGACCGCTGGGCGGCGCTGCGCAAGGAACGCGGCGCTTGAGCCCGCGCAACAAGGTCAAGGCGCCCCTCACGCTTACCCCCGCCGAGATCGCCCTGGTCCAGGGCCTGGTGATCTACGAGGACCCGGACATCCTGGCGCTGAACAAGCCGGCGGGTCTGTCCAGCCAGGGCGGACGTGGGCAGGCCAATACGCTGGACGAACTGCTCTGGGCGTTCGCGAAGTCCGGCAAGGCGCGGCCACGGCTGATCCACCGGCTGGATCGCGACACGTCCGGCGTGATCCTCACCGCCAAGACCAAGCCGGCCGCCGGCTTCCTGGGCAAGGCCATGATGGCCAGGAAGTTCGCCAAGACCTATCGCGCCATCGTCACGCCCGGCGCGCCTGAGCCGATGCAGGGCGTCATCGACGAGCCGTTGCGCCGCGACGAGCAGGGCCGCGAAGCCTTCATGCGCACCTGCAAGCCCGACCACCCCGACGCCGAGACCGCCTGCAGCCGCTACCGGACGCTGGCCCAGGCGCCGGGCGCGGCGTTGCTGGAGCTCGATCCGGAAACCGGGCGGATGCATCAGCTACGGGTTCACCTGGCGCACCTGGGCCGACCCATCGCCGGCGACGCGCGCTATGGCGGCTCGCTGGTGGTCGGGGGCCATGCCGTGCCCAGGCTGATGCTGCATGCCGCGGCGCTGAAATTCCCGCACCCCTCCGGCGGCGAAAAGCGGATCGAAGCGCCCACGCCCGCCGACATGGCGGAGCTCATCAAGGCGCTGGGGCTCGGCTAGCCGGAACAGCGTCCTCATTCGTCCGTTAGCCAACTGAAGTTACGGAACCGAAACGGTTTTCGGTCGGACTAGAGGCCATGAAACAGCTCATCGCGCCGATCATCGCCGCCCTCGCGCTCAGCGCCTGCGCGACGCCGCAGCCCACGCCCTATCAGGCGGCCGTCCGTCCTGGAGCGGTGGGCTATTCGGAATACCGGATAGAGCCCGGCCGCTACCGCATCACCTTCCGTGGCGCACCTGGCGCGCCGGCCGAGCAGGTGGCCGACTACGCGTTGCTGCGGGCGGCCGACCTGGCGATCGCCGACGGCTATGACTGGTTCCGCGTGGCCGAGCGGTTCATGGCCGGCGAGCCCGACCGCAGCCCGCGCATCAGCCTCGGCGTCGGCGGCGGCAACTACGGTTGGCACAGCGGGAGCTCGGTCGGCGTCGGCACCAGCTTCAGCACGGGCGGCGGCCCGACGGTCGCTTCGACGCTCGAGGTGGTGATGGGCAAGGGACCCCGACCGCCGGGCGCCGACGTCTATGACGCCCGAGGCGTGCGCAGCTCGGTGGGCCAGCGCATCTGAGGCGCGACACCGGCCCCCTTTGCGGCGGCGGGCCAGCCGTCGCATAAGGGGCGCAATGAATCTCCTGCTAGTCGGCTTGGGCGGCGCGTTCGGCGCGATCTGCCGCTACCTCCTGGGCGCCCAGGTGGGGCGCAGCCTCGGCACGGCCTGGCCGTACGGCACCCTGGCCGCCAACGTGATCGGCGGCCTCCTGATGGGCGTCCTGATCGGCGCGCTGGCCTATCGCGGCGGAGCCGATCAGGAGAAATGGCGGCTGTTGCTGGGCGTGGGCGTCCTGGGCGGGTTCACCACCTTCTCGGCCTTCTCGCTGGAGACCGCCCTGATGATCGAGCGGAAGACCTATTTCGCCGCGGCGGGCTACAGCCTGATCTCGGTGGTGCTCTCGGTCTCGGCGCTGTTCGCGGGCCTGCTGCTGATCCGGCGCATGTTCGCGTGAGGGAGGTCCGCACCCTCTATGTGGACAGCGGCGAGGACGGCGTGCGCCTGGACCGCTGGTTCCGCCGGCGCTGGCCGCATGTGTCCCAGATCCAGATCCAGAAGATGGCGCGCTCGGGCCAGATCCGCGTGGACGGCAGCCGCGCCAAGCCTGAGCAA
>JBOHKZ010000378.1:0-8876 GCA_050729355.1 Phenylobacterium sp.
GCCGGCTTTCCGACGTGGTGGTGTTCTCCAGCGACCCGGCGCGTGGCCGAGGACCGCTCGCCGAGGCGTTCCAGCAGATGGTCGCCGACGAGCAGCGGCCGGTCCTGGTCGCCCGCGAAGGGCTGAAGGTCGGCGGCGCGGTGGCGGTGGCCTGGGATGGCGGCAAGGAAGCCTCGCGCGCCGCGCGCCTGGCCCTGCCTCTGCTCGAAAAGGCGAAGCGCGTGGTGATCCTGGCCGCGCCGAAGGCCAGCTCGCGCAGCTTCGATCCCGTCCGGCTGCAGTCCTACTATGCGGCCCGCGGCGTGAAGGCGGAGATCGACCTGCTGCCGGACTCCGGCGACGCCGCGCCGCTGCTGCTTTACGCTGCGCGCAAGGCCAATGCGGAAATCCTGGTTGCGGGCGCCTTTGGACATCCGCGCCTGCAAGAATTCATATTTGGCGGCACCACGCGTACGTTATTGAACTCCGACCAGCCTTCGCTGTTTCTATCTCACTAGGGTTGGGTCCTTCATCGGATTACGCTCGCGTTCGAGAGGAGCTTCTCAATGCAATTGTCGCGCATCGTCATGCGGCTTGCCCGCAACCCAGGCACCGAATTCGCCGGAGGGGACGACCATCGCGGCTATGCGCTGACGGCGCCCCTGACCGACGAGGGGCTGCTGGATGAAGCAGCCTACGGCAAGGCGAAGGACGCCTGCCATGTGCGCCGCTTCGCGCCGGACGAGGACCCGATGGATGGCCGCCTGGCGCGCAAGGGATCGCGGTGGTTCTTTGACTATGACGACGAAGACGCGGTGGATGACGAGCCTGTGCACCGGCTGGGCCAACACCGCTTCGCGGTCGGCGAATACGTCACCGTCACCGACGAGGACGGCCGGCCCCTGACCTACAAGGTCGTCGAGGTGCAGCCGGCGGGTTAGACCCCGCTACGCCCCGCCGTTGCGCCGAACCAGCCTGCGCACGTCGCGGGCGACGTCGTCGTCATGGCTGATCTCGCTCTTGGCCTTGACGATGGCGACGGTGATGGGGCCGGTCTTCGGGCCGGCGGCCTCATAGCCCACATAGCGATAGACGCTGCCGTCGACCTTGTTTGCGGCGATGAACGTGGCGCGGATGCCGCGCTTCTCGCGTGACAGGGCCTCGCCGCGCAGCCGCACGTCCCGGAAGATGTGGATGGTCGACTGGTCGTCGTCGGCGTTGATGCGGATCCCGCCGACCCGCACATCGGCGTTGTCGTCACGCGCGGAGATATGGATGCCGGGCAGGTCGACGCGGGTGGTCTCGCCCTCGCCGGCGCTGACCACCTTCTTGCCGTCGATCCTGACGTCGACCCCGTCTTTCTTCTTCTCGGAGTTCCAGTCGTCCTTGTCGCCGACGCTCACGGTGGCGCTGGCGGTGCGGCCGGCGTCCTGGGCGGCTTCCTTGGCGACCTGGGCAGCGTCCTTGGCCGCATCCTTCGCAGCGTCCGCGGCGTCCTTGGCCTCGGCGACGGAGTCCTTGGCGACCTCGGCGGCGTCCTTGGCCGTATCCGCCGCTTCCTTGGCGGTCTCCGCCGTGGCGACTTCCTGCGGCGCGATCGTGTTTTCGATGCCTTGGAGGGTGGCCGTGGCGTCGCCCGTGACCGGAATGAGCTGCAAGGTGACCTCGGCGCCCTCGCTGGAGGTGTAGATGCAGGTCTTGCCGTCGGCCGCCTTGTTGGTGCGGGTCAGGTCGCCCTGGCTGGACGGACAGTCCAGCGCGGTGCGCAGGTCCGGCTTGGGGGAGGGCGAACAGCCCGCGGCGGCAAGCGCCAGCGTAGAGGCTGCGACGAAGAACAGGGTCTTCATGAAAAAGGGCTCCGGTACGTTCGCCATGAACGTGGCCGGAGCCCCTTCAAAAATCGAGTGAATTCGCCGTAACCGGTTACACCTGTTACGGCGCGGAGGTTATTGGCCCGGACGCGAGCCGGCTCCCTCGCGACGCGCCAGGAACGCCAGGCGCTCGAAGAGGTGCACGTCCTGCTCGTTCTTCAGGAGCGCGCCGTGCAGGGGCGGGATCAGCTTGGTCGGATCCTTTTCCTTCAGCGCCTCGGCGTCGATGTCCTCGACCATCAGCAGCTTCAGCCAGTCGAGCAGTTCCGAGGTGGAGGGCTTCTTCTTCAGCCCCGGCACCTTGCGCATGTCGTAGAAAATCCGCAGCGCCTCGGCGACGAGCTTCTGCTTGATGTTCGGATAGTGCACCTCGACGATCTCGTTCATCGTCTCGGCTTCCGGGAAGCGGATGTAGTGGAAGAAGCAGCGGCGCAGGAAGGCGTCGGGCAGCTCCTTCTCGTTGTTCGAGGTGATGATCACGATCGGGCGGACCTTGGCCTTGATCGTCTCATTGGTCTCGTAGACGTAGAATTCCATCCGATCGAGCTCCTGCAGGAGGTCGTTGGGGAATTCGATGTCGGCCTTGTCGATCTCGTCGATCAGCAGCACCGGGCGCTTGTCGGAGGTGAAGGCCTCCCAGAGCTTGCCCTTCTTGATGTAGTTGGCGACGTCCTTCACCCGCTCGTCGCCGAGTTGGCTGTCACGCAGGCGGGTCACGGCGTCGTACTCATAGAGGCCCTGCTGGGCCTTGGTGGTCGATTTGATGTGCCAGGTGATCAGTTCCGCGCCGAGCGCGTTGGCGATCTCGTAGGCCAGCACGGTCTTGCCGGTGCCGGGTTCGCCCTTGATCAGCAGCGGGCGCTCCAGCGCCACGGCGGCGTTCACCGCGACCTTCAGGTCCTCGGTGGCGATGTAATTGTCGGTGCCTTCAAAACGCTGGCTCATCTAGGCTCCCAGAGCGGGCCACGCCCGCTTTCGAACAGTTGTTTGTCTGGCGCCAGCCTAAAGACAGCCGCGCGTCATGCAAGCGGCTTGAGTGTCGCGCACGTTCGTTGGGCCGCGGCGCCCGGTTCGTGTCGATCCTGAAACGCCGGCGCCTCGATTCCGGCTTTCTGTGGAGCTAGGCCATCCACGTCGTCACGGTGCCGGGCTCACGCGGAAGTGAGGCTGCCGCCGGCGTGCGAACGACGGGAGCCTGTCGCCGTGAACCTCGCGGTCCTGCAAGCGCGTATGAGTTCCAGCCGCTTGCCGGGCAAGGTGCTTGCCCCGGTGCTCGGGGAGCCGATGATCGGCCGGCAGATCGAGAGATTGCGCAGGGCCTCGCGCATCGACGTCCTGGTGGTCGCGACCAGCCTCGACCCCTCCGACGATCCGCTTGCCGCCTATTGCGGGACGCTCGGCGTGCCGGTCCATCGCGGCTCGCTGCACGACGTCCTGGACCGGTTCTGCGGTGTGCTGCGGACCTATCCCTCGACGAACGCCCTCATCCGCCTGACCGCGGACTGCCCGCTTGCGGACTGGTCCGTCGTCGACGGGGTGATCGAACGTCACATCGGGGAGGGCGCGGACTACACCAACAACACCATGCCGGAACGGACCTTCCCGCACGGTCTGGACGTCGAGGCGATACGGCCGGGTGCGCTGTTCGAGGCCGAACGAGAGGCCGCGGATCCCTACGAGCGGGAGCATGTCACGCCGTTTATCTATCGGCGTCCCGAGCGCTACCGGCTCGCCAGCCTTTCCCGGTCGCCGTCGCTCGGCGCGCTGCGATGGACCGTGGACTTGCCGGCGGACCTTGCGTTCGTACGCGACGTCTACGGCGAACTCTATCCCGGCGACCCGGCCTTCGATTCCCTGGCGATCGAGCGCCTCGACCGCAATACGGCGGAGTGCGGCGATGGCTGACGCCCCGCACGTTGCCCTCCGCCCGCTTCGATCCGGCGACGGCGGCCGGTTGCTTCGCTGGCGAAACCTGCCCGAAGTGGCGCGTTGGATGTACCGGGACCACGAGATAACCGCGGAGGAGCATCGCCGGTGGTTGAAGGCGGCCCTCTCCGATCCCCAGCGCCAGTACTGGATCATCGAGGCGAACGATCGGCCGGTGGGCCTTGCAAACCTCTACGACCTCTCGCCGCAGGATCGTAAGACCGCCTGGGCGTACTACATCGCGGACCCTGGCCAGCGGGGTTCGGGGATCGGGGCGTTCGTCGAATTCTGGATCGTCGAGTACGTGTTCGGCCGCCTGGGGCTGGGAAAGCTGTGGTGCGAGGTGATCGCCGAGAATGAGGCGGTCTGCCGACTGCATGAATCGTTCGGCTTCAGGCGGGAGGCCTTCTTCCGGCAGCACGTCTGCAAGGGGGGCGAACCGGTCGATGTCGTCGGATTTGGCCTGCTGGCCTCGGACTGGAGCAACCTGCGGCCGACCAGCATGAGCCGGCTGCAGAGCCGGGGTTTCGACCTGGCGCCCCTGTCTCCACCCGACGTCTAGTTAGGATTCGGCTTGGCGAGCATCTCGCCCTTGCGGTTCTCGGAGTAGCCCATCCGCTCGAGGTCCTCGTCGCTGAGCAACTTGGACTGGAAGTTGGAGACGTCGTCCTCGCCGCCCGAGACCAGGTCCGCATCGGCCACCTCCTCGTCGAGCCCCTCGATGGAGCTGGCCAGGTCCATGGCGTCCTCGTTGTAGCTGTCCTCGTCGCCGAGCCCGTCGATGTCGTCCTCGCGTTCCTGGGTGGCCGCACGGTAGTCGAGTTCGTTGTCGTCCTCGAGATCGTCGTCGTCGATCGCGTTCTCGTCGAACTCGTCGGCGTCCATGGCCAGCGCCTCGTCGTCGTCGCGATCGCCATCCGCCCGGGTCACGTCGAGCAGTTCGGGCAACTCCTCGAAGGTTCGCATGTCGCCAAGCTCTTCGTTCTCATCGAGCATGGTTTCGTCCATGGCCTCGGCGCTGTCCTGGGAGTCGGCTTCGTAAGCGTCGGGACGATCTGACATGGGAGGCTCCTCGCTTGCGGCGAAAGCCCGCCGCCCAAGGGTTCAACCCGGAAGCGAGATCAGCGTTCCTGGACGAACGCGCTCATGGCCTCGCTGACGGCCTGCATCGCCGGCCCCCAGTCGCCCGGCCCGGCCGGGAAGAAGACCCGAACTTGCGGATACCAGGGGTAAGCGTCCGTCCCCAGGCCGGTCCAGGTGCCGCGGGAGGCGATCAACCAGGTCGGCGCGCCGCAGGCCGCGGCGATATTCAGCGTCGCGTTCGAGAAGCCGACGACCAGGTCCATGGCGCTGGAGAGCGCCGCGACGTCGTCGAGGTCCTGCCGCAGGTCGATGCCGGGAGGCGACCAGATATCCACGCCCCAGTTCTCTTTCACAAAGGCGAGTTCTTCCGCGCAGTCGCCGTACTGCAGATTGACGAATGTCGCGCCCGGCTGGGTGAGGATCGGCTCCCAGAGCGCGAACGGCGAGAACCAGCGGTGGCGGGAATCCTTCTTCACCATGCTTTTCCAGAGCAGGCCCACTTTCGGCCCGGGCATCTGCTCCAGGAGGCCGCGCCAATAGGCCACCCGCGCCGGATCGGCGGTCAGGAAGCCGGTACTGGGTGGAAAGGCGTCCACGGTCCGGCGGAATTCGCGCAGCAGCGACGCGATGGGCGTCCACAGATCGATTCCGTTCGGCTCGTCGAGGAAGGGAACGACGCGCACCAGCCGGCCGCCGACCATGTAGGTCGCGTGGGTCCCGACGTTGGCTGCGGGGAAGGCGCGCTGGAAGAGCGGAACCAGGCGCGGCTCGACGGCCAGGGTGAGCTTGCCCTGTGGACCCAGGCGCTCGACGATGTCGGGCAGGGTGTTGGCGAAGAGGATCTCGTCGCCCAGCCCCTGTTCGCCGATCACCAGGAGCGACTTGCCGGCGAGGTCGGCGCCGGACTCCCAGCGCGGCGCTTCGACCATGAACTGCGTCGATCCGTTGAATTGGGGATGCAGGCGGGCTTCGTAGTCGTCCCAGCCTTCGCCGATGCGGCCCAGGCCCATCAGGATCGTCGAGCGGGCGAGGCGCATCATCTGGCGGTCGTCTTCGGAGGTCGCCCCGGCCAACGCCGCATCGCAGTCTTCCAGCGCGCCCGGAGCGTCGCCTTCCATCAGCCTGGCGTTGCCGAGGTTGTAGCGGGCCTTTGGAAACGTCGGGTCGAGCCGCAGCGCCTCCTGGAAGAACACCTGGGCGGTCGCGAAGTCCCCGTCATCCGCCAGGATCGTGCCCATGGTGTTCCAGAGCATCGGAACGTCGGGCGTCTTCTGAATCGCCGGCCGCAGGATTTCGATGGCTTCCTGGGCCCGGCCCTGGTCACGGATGGCGCAGGCGAGGTTGTTGGCGCCTTCATGATGATCGGGGTGGCGCGCCAGGAAGTGGCGGAACAGTTTCTCGGCCTGCGGGATCATGCCCAGCCGGAAGGCCAGCCGGCCGAGGTCGTTGGCGATCTCGGCGTGGTCCGGCAGCAGCTTGAGCGCCATCTCGTAGGCTTGCACGGCGGACGAAAAATCCCCAGCGCGCTCGCGGGCGATCGCCAGCAGGTACCAGCCGAAACCGTTTCGCTCGTCCTGCTGCAGCGCCTTCAGCGCCCATTCGCAGGCCGTCTGGTGATCCTCGACGCGGATGGCGTCCACCGCCCGCTGCAGCATCGGCGCGACGGTCAGCGCCTTCAGGTCCGAAATGGCGCTATTCAGGCGATTTAGCGCGTCGGTCGAACCGGCCTGGCCGAGATTGTCCACGGAGATCTTGGGCGCAGTCGGGGCCGCAACTTGAAGCGCGTGGGCGGACGTGGCGCCCAGCTGGGCCTTACGCGTCATGAAACCGGTCTCCGAAGCCTCCCAGCGTCTTGGCCGATCATGGCTAACGGAGGCTTAATTCCCGTGTAAGTCGTGAGCGGCGATGACGCGCGTAAAGGCGGCAACAGGGCGTTAACCCGCACCGATTAACTCTTACGTGCGCCCAGCCCACCGGAAGGCGACAATGGGGCATTCGAATCGAAGCCGAGATTCGTGGGCGCCGGAACGAGGAGGCGGGCTTGCCGCTTAAATTGTCGCTGAAGCCGGGAGAGAAATTCGTCCTCAATGGCGCGGTCGTGCAGAACGGCGACCGCCGCGGAGTCCTGGTTCTCCAGAACAAGGCCTCCGTCCTGCGTGAGAAGGACATCATGCAGGAAAACGAGGTCACCACGCCGGCGCGGCGCATCTATTTCCCGACGATGATGATGTACCTCGATGAGGCTAACGCCGAGCGCTACTACGACGAGTTCGCCAAGCGTCTCACCGAGTTCATGAGCGTCATCGGAAACCCTGCAATCCTTGCCGAATGCGTATCTATTTCAAAGCATTGCATGCAGCGTGAGTACTACAAGGCGCTGATGCTCTGCCGAAAGCTTATCGAGTACGAAGACGAAAGGTTGGGGAATGTCCCTTCAGGCGTACCAGCAGGCGGCTAGCCGGGCCGAAAGCCCGCGCGATTCCGAATACCGCCTCTTTGCCCAGGTGACCCTGGCGTTGATGGAGGCGGCCAAAGCCGACCCGAGCGACATTCCGGCCCGCATCGACGCGCTGGACTGGAACCGCAGCGTCTGGAACGTCCTGCTCAGCGACTGCGGCAGCCCCGACAACCAGCTGCCCGCGCCGCTGCGCGCATCGATCATTTCGCTGGCCATCTGGGTCGGCAAGCACACCAGCGCCGTGATCCGCCGGCGCGAAGACATCCAACCGCTGATCGACGTCAATCGCCTGATCATGCAGGGCCTGTCGACCAAGGCCGCCGCCGCGGCCTGAGGGCCGTCGATTTCACGACATCGGTAGATGAATAGCGCCGCTTGGCCGGCCGCCCTTCGCCATGCGTGGTCAGTCGCCGCCGCGCCCGGGCGGTCATATCTGCCGGGCGCCCGGCAATTCTTGCCGACCGCTCTCATGACCGGGCAGAAGTTGCCGGTCCGAGGCATGGATAACAGACCTATAACGTAGTGTTTTCAGGCGCTTATTGGATCGCAAGCTGAGCCGTAAACTGGCCCGCCACTTGCTCCATGGAAGGCAGGCAAAACGCCTACGGCTGCCAAAACGGCGGTCGACGACCTTGAAAAAAGGACTACCCCCATGGCGAACTCCGTCAACACCAACGTCGGCGCGATGGTCGCGCTTCAGAACCTGAACGCGACCAACGCCGACCTGATGACCACCCAATCCCGGATCAACACGGGTAAGAAGGTCAACAACGCTAAGGACAACGGCGCCATCTGGGCCATCGCCCAGAACCAGCGTGCGACGTCCAACTCCCTGAATTCCGTCATGGCTTCGCTGCAACGCGGTCAATCGACCGTGGATGTCGCTCTGTCGGCCGGTGAGTCGATCTCCGACCTTCTCGTCACGATGAAGGAAAAGGCGCTCGCCGCCTCGGACACCACCCTCGACACCGCCAGCCGCACCGCCCTGAACGACGAATTCATGTCGCTGCGTGACCAGATCACCAAGACCGTGACCAACGCCGTGTTCAACGGCGGCAACATGATCACCAATACGGCGCCGACCACGATCAAGGCCTTGGCCAACGCGGACGCGACGTCGGTGATCACCGTGTCCGCTCAAGACCTGTCGCTGGGCAGCGCCGCGCTGACCGGCATCACGGCGACCTCGACGATCGGCACCACGGCTACGGCCACGGCCATGATCGCCACGGTCACCACGGCTATCGGCGCCGTGTCGAGCGCCCTGTCGAAGCTGGGTACGGGTTCGAAGGCTCTCGCCTCGCACGCGACCTTTATCCAGAAGCTGCAGGACACGATCGACGCGGGTGTCGGCAACCTCGTGGACGCCGACCTGGCGAAGGAAAGTGCCAAGCTCCAAGCTCTGCAGACGAAGCAGCAGCTGGGTGTCCAGGCGCTTTCGATCGCCAACCAGTCCTCGTCCATCCTCCTCGGCCTGTTCCGATAGGCCAAAGGGCGACGGCAGGGTCACCCCTGCCGTCGCCTGCCTTTCCCAAACCGGAGCGTAGGCGCCTCAAACG
>JBOHKZ010000379.1:0-12694 GCA_050729355.1 Phenylobacterium sp.
GAAGGGCACTGATCGCCGTTCGTGGGCCAACACGCGCAAGGGACGGTCGATGGGCGGGAAGGCTCGCTGCGCACAGTCGTCGCGCTCGCAGATCCGGCAGCTGACGCCGATCCGCGTGAAGGGCCCGTTCAGGTCCAGTCCGTCAGAGTAGATCAGGTCGCGCGCATGCTCGATCTCGCAGCCGAACCCCAGAACATAACGCCGGTCCGGCGCCCGGTAGGCGCCGGAGGGTTTGGACACCGCACGGGCGACGGACAGGTAGCGCCCGCCATCCGGCATCTCGGCGAGCTGGATGACGAAACCGCCGGAGGCATGCCCGGCGTCGTGGATGCTCCAAAGCGGGCAGGCGCCGCCGAAGCGCGCGAAGCGCAGCCTTGTCGCGCTATGCCGCTTGGTGATGTTGCCGGCGAGATCCATCCGGACAAAGAACAGCGGCGTGCCGCGCAGGCTTGGCCGCTGCAGGTTGCTCAGCCGGTGGCAGACCTGTTCCAGGCTGGTCTGGAACGCCCGCGCCAGCACCTCGATATCGTGCCGATGCAGACTGGCGGCGGCGCGGAACCGGCCATAGGGCATCAGAAGCGCGCCCGCCGCATAGTTGCAAAGCCCGATACGACAGACCTCGATCGCCTGTTCCGTTCGAAACCGGGCCCGACCCAGCTCTGTCTCGATGAGCGCTGCGAGCTCGCGGGCCACGAGGTGATAGGCGAGTTGAAACCGCTGGGTTTCAGCGGGCTGGGCGGGGTTGACCGCCAAGACCCGTTCGCCGGGCTCGAAGCGCCGTAGGACATCGTCCGGCGCATCGCGGGTCACTCGAACCTGCAGGCGCTCGCGCAGATAGGCTTCAAGCCGGTCGGGCGGCGCGCCGGCCAAACCGACCCTGTCGGCGAGCGCCTCGGCGGCGCGGTCCAACCCGTCGATATAGTTGTCCTTGTCGTGGAAGAACTCCCGCACCTCCTCATAGGGCAGGAGCAGGCTCGACGCCGTCGCCTCGTCGAGCTCCACGGCCTGTTCGGTGAGGCTCAGCCGTTCCGCCAACCGTTGATTGGCGCGATGCAGGTCGAGGAATCGGCGGGCAAAGCTCGGCGCCTGCAGGGCGGCGCGGCGAACGTCGCTCAGCGCCACCTGGCCATGCGGCCCCGCGGACTCGGCGATCGCCTCCCGCAGATCTGCGATCAGCCGTTCGTCCTCATGCGCCTCGAAGGCTTCGGGCGGCACGCCGAACGCATCCGCCAGCGCGAGCAGCACCCGCGAGGTCGCCGGGCGCTGGTTGGCCTCGATCTGCGAGAGATAGCTCACGGAGATCCCGAGACGCACGGCGCAGGCTTCCAGCCTGAGCTGGTTCTCCAATCTCAACGCTCGGATCTGTGGGCCGACAAACAGCTTCTGGCGCATTACACAGTTTCGCAAAACCAAGGGGACGATCGGCCAAGTCTTTGCACGATATTCCTTGGAGTCCAGGCGCAGCATGTAGAAGTGTCGACAGACTGCGCAGGTTTGCAAACCCTTGACCCGGCGAGACCGGGCTGGACGAAGACGGACATCGAGCGCCGATGGCGACAATTGGGTTTCACAAGATGGGTCGGCTTGGCCTTGGCGAGGCCTGCAGGCTCTTCGGGTTCACGCCGCGCGCGCTGCGACTCTATGACGAGCGCGGCCTGGTGCGCGCCGAACGCGACCATCTCAATCGCCGGTACTATGACGACGCGGGCCGCGAGCGGCTCGCCTGGATCGCCCAGTTGCGCCGCGCCCGGGTCTCCTTGCCGGACATCCGCAGCGTGCTTGAGGCTGAAGAGGCCCACGGCGGGGGATGGGACCTGGCGCTTGAAAAGCTGCAGGCGCGTCGCCGGGCGCTCCACGACGAACTCGCCCGCGTCGACACGGAAATCGCCCGGCTGGGTCGCCCGCCGCGCCAGACCCGGGTCCCTCGATTGAGCGTCGGCTAGGCGGTCGCCTCAGGCGATGAGCACGCCGCGGACGGCCGAGGTGAGGCGTTCCAGGTCCTTGTCCGACGTGATGAAGGCCGGCGTGAGGTAGACCACCTTGCCCATCGGCCGAATCCAGGCGCCCGCGTCGGCGAACCTGCGGCACCAGGTCTGGACGGGGACGGCGCTTTCGAATTCCACAACGCCGATCGCCCCCCGCACACGCACATCGACCACGCCCGGCGCGCTGCGGCACGGCTCAAGGCCGGCGGCCAGGCCGTCCGCGATCCGCGCGACGTCGCCGCGCCAGGCGCCGGTCTCGAAGAGATCGAGGGAGGCGTTGGCCGCGGCGCAGGCCAGGGGGTTTCCCATGTAGGTCGGGCCGTGCATCAGGGCCGCGCCCGGATCGTCCGACCAGAACGCGTCGAAGATCCGCGCCGTGGCGATAGCGGCGGAGAGCGGCAAGGTCCCGCCGGTCAGCGACTTCGACAGCGTCACGATATCCGGGACCACGCCCGCCCCCTCGCACGCGAAGAGGTCGCCGGTGCGGCCGAAGCCCACGAAGATTTCGTCGAAGACCAGCAGCGTTCCGTGGGCGTCGGCGAGCCGCCGGAGCCGGCGCAGCACCTCGTCGTCGTGGAACAGCATGCCGCCGGCGCCCTGCACGCGGGGCTCGACGATCAGGCCGGCGATCTCGTCGCCCCGCTCGGCAAGCAGCCGCTCGAGGGCCGCTTCCGACGCATCGTCCGTCGGCAGGGCGATGACGTGCTGCGCCGGCATCACCCCCGCGAACAGGCCGTGCATCCCCTCCTCGGGGTCGCAGATGGTCATCGTGGCGAGCGTGTCGCCGTGATAGCCGCCCAGGAACGAGACGAACCGTGTCCGCCCGCGGACGCCGCGGTTGATCCAATACTGGATCGCCATCTTCATCGCGATCTCCACCGAGACCGAGCCGGACTCGGCGAAGAACACATGGTCGAGGTCGCCTGGCAGCGCCTTGGCCAGCCGCGCGGCGAGCCGGTAGGCGGGTTGGTGGGCCAGGCCGCCGAACATCACGTGCGGCGCGGTCTCAAGCTGGGCCTGCACGGCGGCGCGGATGTGCGGGTGGTTGTAGCCGTGGCAGGCGGTCCACCATGATGCGATGCCGTCCACCAGTTCGCGCCCGTCTTCGAGGATCAGCCGCGCCCCCTCGGTCCGGACCACCGCCAGCGGCGGGTCAGCCGTCTTCATCTGGCAATAGGGGCGCCAAACGTGGCGGGCGCCTTCGGCCAACCAGGCGGGGTTTTGCGACATCGGCGCTCCTCAGGGATTCGTTCAAGCGCGCGGTCCTACTTCACCTCACCCTGCGGCACCTTTTTTCTTTCCGTTACGTAAGGCATAGCCGCAGAGGTGACCGACACCCTCACCAATTACGCGCTCGAGAAGGCTGCCGGCCTGCAGGCCAAACGTCTCGACCGGAGCCTGAAGCCGACCCATCGCCTCGATGGCGTCTGGGTGGTGCGGGAGGGGCGGCGGATGATGTCCTTTTCCTGCAACGACTACCTGGGCCTTTCGCACCACCCAGAGGTCAAGGCCGCAGCCATAGCCGCGATCGGCCTCTACGGCGTTGGGGCGGGAGCGTCGCGCCTCGTCACCGGCGACCATCCGCTCTTCGGCAAGCTGGAGGCCCGGCTGGCGGCTCTCAAGGGTATGGAGTCGGCCTGCGTCTTCGGCTCGGGCTATCTCGCCAACCTGGGGATCATCCCGACCTTCGTGGGTCCCGGCGACCTCGTGCTCGTCGACGAGCTGGCGCATGCCTGCATCTGGGCCGGCGCCAAGCTTTCCGGCGCCGCCGTCGTCGGCTTCCGGCACAACCATGTGGCCGACCTCGCCCAGAAGCTGGAAGCGGGACGAAGCCTCGGCCGTCGCGCCCTGATCGCCACAGACGGCGTGTTCTCCATGGATGGGGATGTGGCGCCCCTCGACGTCATCAGCGGCCTTGTCCGGGCCTACGACGCCTGGCTGCTGGTGGACGACGCCCACGGCCTGGGCGTGCTGGGGGGCGGCGCGGGAACGGCGCGGCTCTTCCCGCAGGCCTCCATCGACCTGCACATGGGCACCCTGTCGAAGGCGGTCGGCGGCTACGGCGCCTACGTCTGCGCGACCAGGCCGGTCATCGACCTCATCAAGATGCGGGCGCGGACGCTGGTCTACACGACGGGCCTGCCGCCGGCCTGCGTGGCCGGAGCCATTGCGGCGCTGGACGTCATCGCCCACGAGCCGGCGCTTGTTGCGGCGCCCTTGGCCAAGGCGCGGCGGTTCACGAGGGCCCTTGATCTGCCCGAGGCGCAGAGCGCCGTGGTCCCGATCATTCTGGGCGCCGCCGAGACCGCGCTGGCCGCGGCGGCCGACCTGGAGACCCAGGGCCTGCTGGTCGTGCCCATCCGGCCGCCGACCGTGCCCGAAGGCACGGCGAGGCTGCGGGTCGCCTTTACCGCGGGCCACTCGGATGCGGCCGTGGATCGTCTCGCCGCGGCCGTCCGCCCCTGGCTGCCGCGATGAAGCGGGTCTTCATCGCCGGCGCCCACACCGACGTCGGCAAGACCTTCGTCGCCTGCGGCTTGCTGCGCGCGGCGCGGGAGGCGGGGCTCAGCGTCGAGGCGCTGAAGCCGGTGGCCAGCGGCTTCGACCCCGGCGATTGGAACGACAGCGATCCGGGGCGATTGCTGCAGGCGTTGGGCCGTCCGCTGAGCGAGACGGAACTCGACGCGATGACCCCCTGGCGATTTACAGCACCGCTGGCCCCGCCCATGGCCGCGCGGCTTGAAGGGCGGAGCCTGGGTCTGCCGGAGATCGCGGAGTTTTGCCAGGCGCGCGCGGCGGAGTCGCGCGCCGGCCTCCTCGTCGTCGAAGGGGTCGGGGGGGTGATGTCGCCGATTGCGGAGCAGGTGACAGCGCTGCAGTTGATGAGCGCGCTGCACTATCCGGTGGTGCTGGTGGGCGGATCCTATCTCGGGGCGATCAGCCACACCCTGACCGCGCTGGAGGTCCTGCGGTCGCGGGGCCTGACGATCGTCGGGTTGGTGATCAGCCAGAGCCGGGGCCCAGGCGCGCCGGACTTCGCCGAGACGGTCTGCGAGGTGCGGGCCTTTGCCGGCGGACGGAGGGTCCTGAGCGCTCCGCTCGACGACGTCGCCGATTGGCCTCAGCACCTTCTCGATGCGCTGGGGTGACCTGAGCACGCCCTTCGTCCTGCTGGAGGACCGCTCGATCGCGGGTGTCGGGGGACGGCTCTACCGCAACCCTTCGGAGATCATCGCCTGCCACGACCCCGGGGACGTCGAAGCGGCGTTCCAGCGCCTGGAGGCGGGCATAGGCCGGGGTCTGCACGCTGCGGGGCTGTTGGCCTACGAGCTCGGCTATGAGCTGGAGATCAGGCTTGGCGCGCGGATGCCGCAGGACCGGGACGTTCCACTCCTGTGGTTTGGCCTGTTTGCGCAGGTGGAACACTTGGACGGCGCGGCGCTGGACGACGCCTTCGCCGACCTCGGCCCGCCGGCGCCGATCACCGGAATGGTCGCGGGCCACGATCGTGCGACCCACGTCGAGAAGGTCCAGCGCATCCTGACGCTGATCCGGGCCGGCGACCTCTATCAAGCGAACCTGACCTTCCCCTTGCGCTTCAACTACGCGGGCGATCCGCTCGCCCTCTACGGCGCGTTGCGCGCGCGCCAGCCTGTCGCCCATGGCGGGGTGGTGGCCCTCGGAGACCGCACCGTGCTGTCGGTCTCGCCCGAGCTTTTCGTGAAGGTCTGCGGTGAGGCGGCGACGACCCGGCCGATGAAGGGCACGGCGGCGCGCGGGCTTGATGCGGCCGCCGCCGACGCGGCCCGTCGAGCGTTGGCCGCAGATCAAAAACAGCAGGCCGAGAACCTGATGATCGTCGATCTGCTGCGCAACGACCTGGCGCGCATCAGCATGCCCGGTTCCGTGCGCACGCCCGCGCTGTTCACGGTGGAGACCTATCCGACCTTCCATGCCATGACCTCGACGGTCACGGCGCGCCTGCGTCCGGGCGTGCGCCTGCGCGACCGGATCGCGGCTTTGTTTCCCTGCGGTTCGATCGTCGGCGCACCGAAGATCCGCGCGAGTGAGGTCCTGCGTACGCTCGAGGCGGGCGCCCGCGGCGTCTATACCGGCGCGATCGGCGCGATCGCGCCGGACGGTGATATGACGTTGAACGTGGCCATCCGCACGGCGGTGATTTCGGCGGACGGGACTGGGCGCTACGGCGTCGGCGGGGGGATCGTCGCGGACTCCGATCCCGACGCGGAATATGACGAAGCCCTGCTCAAGGCTCGGGTCCTTCAGGCGCTGGCGACGGACTTTGGTTTGATTGAGACCTTGCGGTGGTCGCCATCAGCGGGGTTCATCCGGCGCGATCTGCACCTCGATCGACTGTCAGCCTCCTCGGCCAAGTTGGGGTTCGACTTCGATCGCGCCGGGGCGGAAGTCCGGTTGGCGCGGGACGCGACGCACTGGAGCGTGTCAGCGGATGATCGGCGAGTTCGGCTGCAGCTGGCCCGGACGGGCGACCTCGCGATCACCCACGAACCGGCCCCCAAGCCGCTGGCACGCGGCCTCGCTCTGTGCCTTGCGCGCGAGCCTCTCGACGCCGCCGACCCGTTCCTGCGCCACAAGACGACGCGCCGCGAGGTGCATGATCGCGCCTTTGCCGAGGCGATAGCCCAAGGTCGCGACGAGGCCGTGTTGCTCAATCGCAGCGGCGGGGTGGCTGACGCCTCGCGCAACAGCGTCTTCGTCGAACGGGACGGCCGCCTGCTCACGCCGCCGCTGGCCGCCGGGGCCTTGCCGGGCGTGCTGCGCTCCGCCTTGATCTCCGAGGGTCGCGCCGTGGAGGCGGAGCTTGGGGTGTCAGACCTTCAACAGGCCGAACGTTGGTTCATAGGCAACAGCTTAAACGGGCTCCGCAACGTGCGTTTGACCTGACGGGCCCTACGATCCCAGGTCGGCGACCGAACTCAAAACGGGTAGTTGACCTCGACCGGCGCGATGCCGTCCGCCAGGATGTAGACCTCCGGGAACGACCAGGACGGCGTGTCGACGAGGCTGAAGAAGCCGTCCATCGCACTAAGGGGATTGGTGGCGCCGAACTGAGCGCAGGCCATGATGGCGCATGCGGCCACCGCGTTGAGCGCGGCCTCAAGCGTACCTTCGGAGAAGTTGGCCTCGCGGTGGTGCTTCACGGCGTTGTAGGCGTCGTACCAGGGGAGGTCGGGCGTCGTGCCCCGACCCCAGTCCGCAAACGGGTGCAGCGGCTCCAGCCACGGATAGCGATTGCAAGCGATGGCGTACTCGCCGAGCCGCATGGCGAACTGCAGCTTGACGTAGTCGTGCCGATTTCTGGCTTTCGCGCCGTTGGCTTCCAGAACCGCGCGCCACTGCGTCTCAATCTCCGTGCACGCCAGGATCAGGAGGTTGCGAATCTCATGGCCGAAGGCCTGGAGCGCCGGGCCTTCCGGATGAACGAACCGGCAGATCTCCCCGAGCTTCTGGATCAGGGACGAGACCTGACCCATCTGGATGACATACTCACGGCGAAGATCGCGCGCGGCCGGATGATGGCTCGCCCGCTCGCCGGGTCGGTACATCGTGGGCCGCGCCATCCGCGGATAATATTCGCCGGCTCGCAACTCCATGGGTTCGACCCGCCACCCCAACGGCCCGACGAATTCTTCGAGCCGCATGAGGACGGCGCTTTCGAAGTCGTCGGCGGACGCGAGCGGCACATGAAAGATGTGCATGGCCAGTGGATCGCCCACGCCCAGACGCACGGCCAAGCCGCCGCGCACCGTCCAGACCTGCTGGTCGGCGCCGTTGGCGCCCCAAACCCCGAAACACGGTGTCCTGGCATCTTTGGTCTCGGGCATCGGGCGCTCCAGGGGCACAGCTAGGATTGTACGCGCCGAATGTCACGCGACCGTCGATGGATCGCCTCTTGTTACGAATTTGACCAGCGTGATGGGCGTCGCCACGGCCGCGGTTGAAGCCCGCAGCACGGCGGAAGATCATTCGGAGGCTGCCGTCGCTCGCCCGATGACCGGTGATCAGAGTTGTTCAGCGCGTTTTCGGTCGGACCGCGGCGCCGACCACCGCCGCTGCGAGCGCGAGAACGCCGAGCCCCAGAAGCACGGGCGGTCCGCGCTTTGGGCGATCGGGCGCGACCAGGAACCGATGGAAGACTTCGCCTTCGGACGCCCACCAGGCCCCGCTGGCCTTGTGGAAGCCGTGCGATCCGAATGCGGCCGCGGCGTTGCGGGCGAGGTCGGCAGCATCGGAGGCGCTGCGGCGGCTCGCCAGCGCAATCTCTTTGGGGTTCGTCCGCCTTGGATCATCCGCGACCCGCCAGGTCTGGCGGACGACGCCGAAGACCCGGCCGAGGCGGGCGCCGGATCGGGTACGGGTTCGGGTGCTGAGGAAACGATCGTGCAAGGGGTCACCGTGCGGGACGCATCATTGGCGCTATCTTGCCGTCCGGACCCTTCCAGACGGTTGCGATAGAAGGACCGGGGGTCAGTCCGCGTCGCCGCGCCGAGGCGGAAGCCGCGACGCTGGCGCCGCCGGGACGGCGTCCTCTGTCTCAAGGGCCCGAAGGATCGCTTGGCCCATCTCGGCCTGGGTCATGCCCCGCGCCCGAAGCGTCCTAAGGACCGCGGTGAGATGTGCGACGTTCTCGCGCTTAAGGTTTCGCGGGTTGGCGACGAGCCTGATGTGAGGGCGCCCGTCTGGCCCGTCTTCAAATCGGCCAGGCGCCCGACGCAGGCGTCGCCTCAGGATCTTCAGAAACACGCTAGGCATCTGGTCCCACCGCCTCGATCAGGAGAATCCTTCCGGTCTTGCCATCTTCGCCCATGTCCGATCGCGCGCGCGCGACGCGGTCATCCGACACGCCGTGGTCGCGGAAGTAGGCTGTGATCACGTCGGCGCGCCGCTCGGCGATTTCGCGCCGGTAACCCGCGAGGCGGTGAAGATCACCCCGCGACACCACCTCGGCCGTCCAATCTGGCGCGCACGCCAGGCGTACGGCGGCCTCGCTAAGGGCCGTTCGCCCGGCCTCCGTAAGATCGGCCGAATGCAGGATGAACCCGACCCTGACAGTCTGGTCGCTCTCGACAGGACTCGGCTGGCAAGCCTTCCTGGCGGTCAAAGCCTGCGCGCGTTGCGCCGCGGCGCGCACGCGGGCGTCCTGCACCGCCACGCTGGGCGAAACCTGCACCGGGACGCGGAGGTCGATCGCCAGCAAGCCTATGAGAAGGGTCCCGAGCTTCGCGGCGGTCGCGGAGAGGAACGACATCAGGCGAGCCCCTCGACGTTGCGCGCGTGCTCCCGGAACGCGCGGCGCAGGGCGACGAGCGTGCCGGGGCGCGGTGCAACCCGTCCGGCCTCGAAGGCCCTGACGGTTTTCTCGCTCAGTCCCGCGCGCAGGGCCAGTTGGCAGGTCGACAGACCGAACCGCTCCCGACGGGCGAGACAGTCGTCAGGAGACACAGGGCGCCCCCCGGGATCGACGTCGCGCCTGACCTGCCGACAGCGGGGTGAAACGCGCGGCGGACTCGCCGAGCAGCGCGTGGCTCATGCCGGATCGTCGGCGTTGGGGAGAGGCGGAGCGGGGGCCTGGTGCGAGAGGATCAGGTCCCACACGACCTCGAACATGCGCCGGATTGTCAGGGCCGCCACGAGGCCGAGCAGAACCGCGAGCGCGCCCAGGGGGATCGCAATCACGCCGTGGCGCCCTTGCGGACCGGCCACCCCGACGGGGGTTCAGCTGACCCCGGCCTCTCCGGACACTGCCCCAGACCCCGATGAGACGGGACGAATCCCACGTCGATCGCTCGCGCGACAAGGATCAGGTCGAACCGCCTGTTCTGCAATGGCCCCTCCCGTCGCGCCAATCGCGCGTGGCCCAATGTGACCGGGGGTCTTCAGGACGCAAGAATACGACCCGTATATGGATCGCCGCGGCGCGGGTTGATTTGCGCGCTTCCTGCCCGTTACCTGCCGTCAGCGCTTTTGCGGAAGGAGAGACTCTTGCCCGATTCCAGCGCCGTCCTGCCCTTCGATGCGCCCGGCTTCTCGGCGACCAGCCGCCATTGCGAAGGATCCCCTGCGGGCGCTTTGATCGCGAACAGTGATTCCGCCGGCTGGACGTCGGTGCTGCTCGAACACCGGCGGTTGTCGGTCCATGTGGACCCGATCGAAACGCCGCCCCGCCAGGACGTCGAGATCGTGGTTCTCGCCCGCGGTGACCTGGAACTCGAGACCTTCGCGAATGGCGCCTGGCGCGGTGTGGACTATCGGCAGGGCCAATGCGGGGTCACGCCGACCCAGACGCCGCGCCGCTTGCGGTGGTCCAACCCCCTTGCCGGCCGCGCGCCGGAAAGCCTCAACCTATTCATTCCGCCGGACGTTTTCCGAAGTGCGGCCGAGCACTTCCGTCGGATTGGTCAGTCCTGTCCGGATCAACCGGTTTCGGAACTCGTGAGGAACGACCGGGTGGTCGCCCAGGCCGTTGCGACCCTGCTCCGCGCCGCTCAGGCCGGGGCGGCCGATCTCTACGCGGAGAGCCTGGTGGACTGGTTGGCCATCCACCTGCTGTCCCCGCAGGGCGCGCACATGGAGACGTCGGGGGGACGCGATCCAGGGGTGCTCCTGGATCGCCGCCTCGCCCGGGTCGTCGAGTTCATGAATGCGCATTTCGCCGAACCGCTCAAGCTGGACCGTCTGGCCCAGGAGGCCGGCATCAGCAAATTCCACTTCGCGCGCCGGTTCCGCGAGAGCGTCGGTCTGACGCCCCACGGATTCCTGCTGGATCTACGCCTGAATAGGGGGCGCGACCTGCTGGCGAAGACCGAAGAGAGCGTCACCCGCATCGCCGCGGCCTGTGGCTACGAGCGTTCCGGACACTTCGGCGCGGCCTTTCAGCGGCGGTTTGGCGAGACCCCCACGGCCTATCGGCGTCGCCTCCGCTCCTGAACACGTCGCAGGGTTCATGCGGCCGCGGTGCGGGGATGGGCGGTGGGGGCGGCGCCCTCGCCCACGCGGAATGAGCGGGCGGCGGCCGGAGCGCCGGTCTCGAACGGGGTCGGCTTGAAACCGAAGCGTTGCGTGAACTTGCTCGCATCCACGTGGTAGGGCCGATCCCACGTGAAGCTGACGTCGGCCACTTCCTTCATGAACCGCGCGAACAACCCCGCCACCGGAAGCAGCCACAAGGGGATCACCATCAGTCTGAGCTTGGCTCCGACCGCGTCGGCGCCCAGCTGCAGGATTTCCCGCGGCGTGCGGGTCGGGGCGCACGGCATGTTCCAGGCCTGGCCATAGGCGTCGTCGGGCGCGTCGAGCAGGGTCAGGGCGGCCCTGGCGATGTCGGGGACATAGGCGAAGTCGTGCGGCGTGTCGGGCGGGACGACCAGCTGGGCGGGCTTGCCTTTGGCCATTTCGCCAAGCGCGCTGGCGCCCAGATGGGAGACCGCCACGTCCGGGCCGTAGAAGTCGGTGCAACGCAGGGCCGCGAAGCGCACCCCGTCCGAGGCCGCCATCCAGATGCGGGTCGTTTCCGCCAACGCCCCGGGCTTTCCGCCTCGCTCAGTCAGCGGCATGTCCTCGCGACGCGGCTCGCGCTGGGGTCCCAGCTGGTAGAGGTTGTCGATGAAGACCACCCGTGCGCCGGCCGCAGCGCAGGCTCCGACGACATTGCGCATGGCCGTCGGCCAGGCGGTCCGCCACAGCCGCGAGTCGTAGGCGAAAGCCACGGCGAGCAGGACCTGGCTCGCGCCCTGGACTGCGCGGCCGACGTCGGCCGGGTCGAGGATGTCGCATCGTTCGAACGTGACGCCGGCCGGCAGGGCCTCGGGTCGGTTGCGTTGCGCGACGCGCACCGCGTCGCCGCGCGCCGACAAGGCCTCGGTGACCAGGTGGCCGACCGCGCCGTTCCCGAAAACTACCGTCAAGCCGCGCATCGCTGAAGTCCTTCGAGCCAAGAATGCCGACCGCTAAGTCGGCACTGTGATCACAGTCCGCTTGATGTGCGCTGCCCAGAGCTGGATTGACACTGCGCTTTTGCGTGGGTCCGCCATGCAGAAATCTATGGGGCAGAACCCAGATTTCCGGCCTCAGTGCGTGGCGCTCATGCCGCCGTCGACGACGAGCAGATGTCCGTTCACATAGGCCGCGGCGTCGGAAGCCAGGAACACCGCCGCGCCCTTGAGGTCGTCTGTGTCGCCCCAGCGCCCGAGCGGTGTCGCGGCCTCGATCTTGGCGCTGTAGGTCGGATCCTCCTGCAGGGCGACGTTGATCTCCGTACGGATGTAACCCGGGCAAAGGGCGTTGACGCAGATGCCCTTCGGACCCAGTTCCGCCGCGAGCGCCCGGGTCAGGCCGGCCAGTCCGTGCTTGCTCGCGACGTAGGCGCTCGCGCCCGCCTTGCCCTGGAAGGAGAGGATCGATCCGACGTTGATGATGCGGCCCCGTCCAACCGCGGCCATGTGCGGTGTCGCCGCCATCGCCAGCCAGCGCGGCGCGCTGAGGTTGACGAGCAGCACCTGGTCCCAGTCGGTCTCCGCAATCGCGTCGACCGGACCCCTGGCGATGACGCCCGCGCAGTTCACCAGGATGTCCAGACGTCCGAGCCGGCCCGCCACGTCGTCGACCGCGGCGCGGCATTCGGAGGCCCGCGCCACGTCAAAGGCAAGGGCCTGCGCGCGGCCGCCGAT
>JBOHKZ010000380.1:0-4854 GCA_050729355.1 Phenylobacterium sp.
CTGTCATCCCGGCTCTCCGCTGCGGCCGGGATGACAGGTTGATTCTGAGGAGCTACTCCGCCGCCGTCTCCTGGGCGTAGCCGAGGAGTTCGTTCAGGCGCTCGATGACGCTGATGGCCGCGTTCGGGACGGTGGTTCCCGGCGTGAAGATTGCCGCCACGCCCATGTCCTTGAGGGCCTGGTAGTCCTCCGGCGGGATCACGCCGCCGACCACGACCATGATGTCCGAGCGGCCGAGCTTGGCGAGCTCGGTCTTGAGGTCGGGGACCAAGGTCAGGTGTCCGGCGGCCAGCGAGCTGGCGCCCACCACATGCACGCCGTCGGCGACCGCCTGGGCGGCGGTCTCGGCGGGTGTCTGGAAGAGGTCGCCGATCTCCACGTCGAAGCCGAGGTCGGCGAAGCCCGAGGCGATCACCTTCTGGCCGCGGTCGTGGCCGTCCTGGCCCATCTTGGCGACCAGGACGCGGGGCTTCTTGCCGTCGGCCTGGGTGAAGGCGTGCGCCATGGCCTGGGCGCGGGCGGCCTCGGTCGTCACCCCGGATTCGCGCAAGTAGACGCCGGCCACTGCGTCGGCGTGGGCCTTGTGGCGGTTGAAGACCTTCTCCAGGGCGTCGGAGATCTCGCCCACCGTGGCCTTGGCGCGCGCGGCGTTGACGGAGAGCTCCAGCAGGTTGCCGCCGCCGGCCGCGCCGTTGGTGAGCGCCTCCAGCGCCGCGGCGGTCTCGACCGGATTCCGCTCGGCCTTCAGGCGGACCAGCTTGGCGAGCTGCTGCTCGCGCACGGCGGTGTTGTCCACCTTCAGCATCGGGATCTCGTCCGCACCTTCCGGGCGGTAGCGGTTGACGCCCACCACGCTCTGCAGGCCGGCGTCGATGCGCGCCTGGGTGCGCGCCGAGGCCTCCTCGATCCGGCGCTTGGGCAGGCCGTTCTCGATCGCCTTGGCCATGCCGCCCAGGGCCTCGACCTCGGCGATGTGGGTCAGCGCCCGCGCCGCGAGGTCAGCGGTCAGCCGCTCGATGTAATAGCTGCCGCCCCAGGGATCGATGACCCGGGTCTGGCCGCTTTCGGCCTGCAGGAAGAGCTGGGTGTTGCGCGCGATGCGGGCCGAGAAATCCGTCGGCAGAGCAAGGGCTTCGTCCAGCGAGTTCGTGTGCAGGCTCTGGGTCTGGCCGCCGGTTGCGCCCATGGCCTCGGCGACGGTCCGCGTCACGTTGTTGAAGACATCGTGGGCCGCGAGGCTCCAGCCCGACGTCTGGGTGTGGGCTCGCAGCGAGAGGCTGCGCAGGTCCTTCGGGTCGAACTCGTCCTTGACGAGCTTGGCCCACAGGAGGCGCGCGGCGCGCTGCTTGGCGATCTCCATGAAGACGTTCATGCCGGCGCACCAGAAGAACGACAAGCGCGGCGCGAACTGGTCCACCGTCATGCCGGCGGCCACCCCCGCGCGCACATATTCCATGCCGTCGGCCAGGGTGTAGGCAAGCTCCAGGTCGAGCGTCGCCCCGGCTTCCTGCATGTGGTAGCCGCTGATCGAGATCGAGTTGAACCGCGGCATCTCGCGGCTCGTGTAGGCGAAGATGTCCGACACGATCCGCATCGAGGGGGTCGGCGGGTAGATGTAGGTGTTCCGGGTCAGGAACTCCTTGAGGATGTCGTTCTGGATGGTGCCGGAGAGCTTGGCGTGCGGCACGCCCTGTTCCTCGCCGGCCACGATGTAGAGCGCCATGATCGGCAGGACGGCGCCGTTCATGGTCATCGAGACGCTCATCTTGTCGAGCGGGATGCCGTCGAACAGCGTGCGCATGTCGAGGATGGAATCGATGGCCACGCCCGCCATCCCCACGTCGCCCTTCACCCGCGGGTGGTCGCTGTCGTAGCCGCGGTGAGTGGCCAGGTCGAAGGCGATGGAGAGGCCCATCTGACCGGCCGCGAGGTTGCGCCGATAGAAGGCGTTGGAATCCTCGGCCGTGGAGAAGCCCGCGTACTGGCGGATGGTCCACGGGTTGGTCAGGTACATGGTCGGGTAGGGGCCGCGCAGGAACGGCGCAAGGCCCGGATAGCCGGCCAGCGTGTCGAGGCCGGCCGTGTCGGCGGGGCCGTAGGCGGGCTTGACCGCAATGCCTTCGGGCGTCTGCCAGGGCTCGCCGGTCGGGGTCGGCGCCGGGATGGCGGCGTCGAACGGCAGCGTCGTGAAGTCGGGGAACTTGCTCATTCGAACGCCTCCGAGAGCCGCATGGGCGTCAACGGCGGACAGGCGCTGTCGGGCCCGGGCAGGCGAGGCGAGGGCGCCTGGACGGGCTTGGCCGCGGCGATCTCGACCTCGACGGGGGCGTCCTTGTCCGGCGGGAAGGCGGTGACGCCGATGATGCGGGCCGCGGGCCGCGCGGCGTTGGCGGCGGCGACCTCGGCGGCGATCAGGCCCGAGGTGAGGGCCGCGATGACGCCGCCCGCGGCTTCGATAGCCTGGAAGCGGGGCCAGGCCTCGCGGGCGATCTGGTCGGTGAGGGCTTCGACGTAGCCGGCGCCGGCCGCCGGGTCGGAGACGCGGCCGACATGCGCCTCTTCCATCAGGACCAGCTGGGCGTTGCGGCTCTGGCGTCGCGCGAAGGCGGTGGGCAGGCCGAGCGCGTCGGTGAAATTGCCCAGCACCACGGCGTCCGCGCCGCCGACCGCCGCCCCGAAGCCTGCGGTAGTGAGGCGGATCATGTTGGTCCAGGCGTCCTTGGCGGTGAGCATCCGGCGTGACGAGCGCACCTCGAGGCGGGCGGTCGGATCGGCGTGGCAGGCCGCAGCGACCCGCGCCCAGACCGCGCGGGCGGCCCGCAGCTTGGCGATGGTCAAGAAGTAGTCGCCGTCGGCGCAGAGCCCCAGGGTGATGCGGGCGAAGGCGTCGGCCATGGGCAGGCCGGCGCGCACTAGCGCCTTGGCGTAGGCGATGGCGGCCGCCGCGGCGAAGGCGACCTCCAGGGCTTCGCCGCCGCCGGCCTCGTGGGCCGCGCGTCCGGACGCCAGGAAGAGTTGGGCCTGCGGATAGACCTCGGCCAGACGCGCGCCGACCGTGGCGGCGGAAATCAGGTGCGCCTCGATGGGGCCGGGGCTCGCGCCCGTCTCGGCGAAGGCGTTCAAGGGATCGAGGTTGAACCGCAACAGGGCGTTGGGCGAGGCCTTGGCGGCGACGCCCAGCCAGTCGGCGGCCTGCGGGCCGAGGAATCCTGCGTCGAGCGCGATGGGGGCAAGCTCGAGGATCACGCCGCTCAGCGCCTGCGCTAGCCCGGCCGCCGAGCCGATGGCGACACCCGTTCTGCCGGTGGGGTCGATGCGGACAAGGGCCGAGGCCGCGCCGCCTTCCAGGTCACGCAGGATCTCGGAATTTGCGCGCACAACGTCGGGATGAGCGGTTAGCGTGCGCAGGTCCCAAGGCCGATCCCCGTCGGACGCGCGAGGCGCGATCGCGGGCGCGGCCGCCGGCGCGTAGAGCGGCTCGATGGCCAGACCTTCGACGGTCACCTTCTCCAGGCTGTCGAACGGCGTCTCGCCCAGGGTCTTGGCGACCAGGGCGCGCCAGTCGGCTTCCGTGGCGGGCGGGAAGTCGCCAACCAGCTTTGAAGGGAGGAGGGACGCATCGGACATGGCGCGAAATGGTCCCGCAAGGCCCGCGGCGTCAAGTTCACGCGGGGTCAGGGGGCGCGTTGACGACTCATCCGCGGCCCTAGAGTCTTTGGGAATGCCGGGCTCGCCAACCACACCGCTGTTGAGCCTCTGCCTGGCGACCTACAACCGCGCCCGCTACCTGGACCGCTATCTGACGCACCATCTGAGCGCGCTCGACGCGGCGGGGATCGACTACGAGCTGGTGGTCTCGGACAACTGCTCCACCGACGAGACGCCGGAGATCCTGGCGAGATACGCCGCCCGCCATGCCCGGATGCGGGTCACGCGCCAGCCCCGGAACGTCGGCGCCTATCCCAACATCCTGACGACGATGCACCAGGCCCGCGGCCAGGTGGTGGTCAGCATCGCCGACGACGACATGGCGGTGTTTCCCCAACTGCTCGCCTACGTCCAGCGCATGGTGGACGAGCCCTCCCTGGTGATGATCCAGGCGCCCTGGCTGCTGACCGACGAGACCAAGGACAACGCCGTCATCGGCAAGTTCTACGATTTCGAGGGCGAGTGGCGGTTCGAGACCGGGCAGTACGGCAACTGCCTGGCCTTCGTGCTGCAGAACCACGTGTTCCCGGAATGCTGGCTGATGCGCCGCTCGGCCATGCCCAGCATCGCCGGACCCATTCCGCGGTTCACCTACAGCTTCTTCAACATGCTGGCCCACGCGCTGGGGAAGGGCGACGTGCTGTTCTCGCCCGAGCCGCATCTCGCCGCGACCGCGATCCACAAGGGACCGGGCGCGCAGGTCGGCAACACCGAGGCGATGGAGTCCTGGGACACCTATCGCGGCGGCCTGGAGCTGTTCGCCTCCTATGCCCGGCAGTTCAACCCCGGCGCCCTGCCGGACCCGGTGGCCCTGGGCGGCGTGGTCCAGGATTTCGTCAACGAGCGGATGGCGGTCGCGGCCCGGCTGCAGGCCCACGCGCGCAACTGGTCGAACGCCTACCAGATCCTGCGCCGCCTCCACGCGTATGAGGTCATGCCCCAGATCGGCGTCGAGCATGACGACGTGGCGCGGCTCGCGGCCATCGAGACGGCGTTCGTGGAGTGCGCCCAGCTCGGAGCCACCCAGATCGTCGTCGCCGACAGCGTCCCCGAACACATCCTGGAACGGATGAATCCCATCGAGGGCGTGACAGTCATCCGCCTGGCCGCCATCGCACCAGGCGACCCGCGGAGGGGCTATTGCAC
>JBOHKZ010000381.1:0-10758 GCA_050729355.1 Phenylobacterium sp.
CCGCAGTTCGTCTACCGGCACCGCTGGCAGACCAACGACTTGCTGATGTGGGACAACCGCTGCACCATGCATCTGGCCGAGGGCGGCTACGACGGGCACCTGCGCCTGATGCACCGCACGACGGTGGCCGGCGAAACGCCGGTTTAGATATCCCCTCGAATGTCATCCCGGACGGTCGAAGAACCGATCCGGGACCCAGGGGCCAAGCCCACTGCAGCCGCCCTAGGTCCCGGCTCTCCGCTTCGCTGCGGCCGGGATGACAAGATTGTTGGCGTTGGGATCGATGCCGGTTTTCCGCTTCAGCTATGCCGCCGCCGCGCATTTTATGCGCCGCGGTGAAGCTTTTTCGACGGACAGGGCGTGGGCGGAGCGGCACTGTCGCTGCAAACCTGACTTCATGGGGGCGTGAGGATGCGCAAGGGACTTCTGTTCGCGGCGGCCGCCGCGATGGTGCTGGCCGCAGGTTCGGCGGGCGCGGCGGGCAAGCCGGAGATCGGGACGATCGGTCTGGAGCCGGGCTCCGTCGATGCGTCGGTCAGGCCGGGCGACGACTTCTGGGGCTATGTGAACAACGGCTGGAAGAAGACCCAGACCATTCCGGCCGACCGGTCCTACTGGGGCGACGCGGCCAGGCTGCGTGAACAGAGCCTGAACCGCGTCAAAGGCATCCTCGACGACTCGGCCAAGAACCCGGCGACCGAGGACCAGAAGAAGGTGGGCGTGCTCTACGCCGCCTACATGGACGAGGCCGGCATCGAGGCGAGGGGGATCGCGCCACTGCAGCCAGACCTGGCGATGATCGCCAAGGTGCAGACGCCGGCGGACCTGGCCAGGGCCATGGCCCATTTCGAGCGCACCCAGCCGCTGAGCTCGTCGGTCAGCCCGCAAGGCATCTTCCCGGTCTCGCCCGGGATCAACGCCGACCTCAAGGACCCGACGAAGAACGAATTCTACCTGGGGCAGGGCGGCCTGGGGCTGCCGGACCGCGAGTACTACACCAGCCAGGACCCCAAGATGGCGCAGGCCCGCGCCGCCTACCGGACCTATCTGGCGACGCTGTTCACCCTGGCCGGCCAGTCGACGCCCGAGGTCCGCGCCGACCGGGTGATGGCCTTCGAGACCGAGCTCGCCAAGACCCACTGGGCGCGGGCCGAGCGGCGGAACCTCGACAAGATCTACAACCCCACCGCGGTCGCGGACCTCGCCAGGCGCGCGCCGGGCTTTGAGTGGAAGACCTATCTGGGCGCCCTGGGCGTCGGCGGGCGCAACACGATCATCGTCAACGAGACGACCGCGCTGGACGGCTTCGCCAAGCTGGCGGCCGCGACGCCGATGGAGACCTGGCGCGACTATCTGATCGCCCACGTGGTCAACGCCCAGGCCCCCTACCTGACCAAGGCGTTCGTCGACGCGGACTTCGCCTTCCACGGCAAGGCGCTGGCCGGAGTGCCGGAGCTGCGCGCCCGATGGAAACGCGGCGTCGACTTGGTGAACCTGTCGATGGGGGACGCGGTCGGTCACGAGTACGCCCGGCGCTATTTCCCGCCTGAGGCCAAGGCCCAGGTCGAGGCGATGATCGGCGATCTGAAGGCCGCCTTCGACCGGCGGATCGAAAAGCTGGCCTGGATGGCGCCGGAGACGAAGTTGAAGGCCAAGGCCAAGCTGGCGGCCCTGAAAGTTGAGGTGGGTTATCCCGACCATTGGCGCGACTATTCCGCCCTGAAGCTTACCCCCGGCGACCTCTACGGGAATTCCGGCCGCATCGCCGATTTCGAGTACGGCTACCAGATCGCCAAGCTGGGTAAGCCGGTAGACCGCTCCGAGTGGGGCCTGACCACCACGCCGCAGACGGTCAACGCCTTCAACTACGGGTCGTTGCTGAAGCTGGCCTTCCCCGCGGGCTATGTGGCCCCGCCGTTCTTCGACCCGGCGGCCGACCCGGCGGTGAACTGGGGCGCCATCGGCACGACCATCGGCCACGAGATCAGCCACAGCTTCGACGACCAGGGCGCCAAGCTCGACGACAAGGGCCGGCTGATCACCTGGTGGACGCCGGCCGACACCGACGCCTTCCGCAAGTCGACGACGGCGCTCGCCCTGCAGTTCTCGGGCTATGAGCCGCTGCCCGGCCTGAAGGAGAACGGCCTGCTCACATTGGGCGAGAACGTTGGCGACCTGGGCGGGGTGGTGGCGGCGCTCGACGCCTATCACGCCAGCCTAGGCGGCAAGCCGGCGCCGGTGATCGACGGTCTGACCGGCGACCAGCGGTTCTTCATGGCCTATGCGCAGGCCCACCGCTGGATCTACCGCGACGATTTCCTGCGGCAGCTGATCGCCACCGATCCGCACGGCGCCGACCCGTTCCGCGCTGACACGGTCCGCAACCTCGACGAATGGTACGCGGCCTTCGACGTGAAGCCGGGCGACAAGCTCTACCTCGCGCCAGGGGACCGGGTGCGGATCTGGTAGGAGGCTACGGCCGCCGGTAGACCACGCCGCCCTTCATCACGAAGCGGACGTCCTTGAGGGCGGTGATGTCCTTGGTGGGGTCGCTGGCGACGGCCACCAGGTCCGCCAGGTAGCCGGGCTTCACCTGGCCCAGGCTGTCGGCGCGGCCGAGGATCTTGGCGTTGACCGCGGTGGCTGCGGTGAGCGCCTGCACCGGCGTCATGCCGTCCTTCACCATCCAGGCCAGTTCGCGCCAGCTCTCGCCGTGCGGGAAGACCCCGACGTCGGAACCCGCGCCGATGATGACGCCGGTCTTCAGCGCGAGCCGGAACGTCGTCTCAGCCTGGCGCATGTCGGCGGTGGGCGCGGAGCGACCGGGGACGTAGCCCTGGAAATACTGCGAATAGGCCTCGGTGGTCGCAAGGGTCGGCATCAGGGCGGCGCCCTTCTGCTTCATGAGCGTCAGCGTGGCTTCCGACGCTTCGCTGCCGTGCTCGATGGTGTCGACGCCGGCGATGACCGCTCGCCGGATGCCTTCGTCGCTGTTGGCGTGGGCGGCGACCGGGCGGCCGAGGTCGTGGGCGGTCTGCACCAGGACGTCCAGTTCGCGCTGGCTGAACGCCGGCCGGGTCGAGCCGCCCGGGCCGATGCCGTAGTCGGCGTAGACCTTGATCCAGTCAGCGCCGAGGGCCGCCTGGTCGCGCACGGCGGAAGCCACCTCGGCCTCGCCGCTGGCCTCCTGGGCGCCTTGGGGCAAGCTCATGTCGGCTCTGAAGCCCTTGCGAGGGGCGTAGGCGCCGCGGGCCACGATGGCGCGGGTTACGACGAAGAGGCGCGGGCCGGGGACCACGCCGTCGGCGATGGCCTTCTTCAGCTGCACGTCCGCGTCGCCGGCGCCTTCGGTGCCCAGGTCGCGCAGGGTCGTGAAGCCGCTCATCAGGGTGCGCGTCGCGTCACGGCCGGCGCGCAGCGTGCGGTAGGCCGGCGCCTCCTTCAGCACCTGATCGTCCCACAGGGTCTCGTTGTAGGGGTGCAGCAAGAGGTGCGAGTGGGCCTCGATCAGGCCGGGGATCAGGGTCTGGCCGGGAAGCGCGATGACCTCGGCGCCGGCGGGCCGCGCCACGCTCGACTTCGGTCCGACGGCGGCGATCTTGCCGTCCTCGACCACCACCGCCCAGCCGGCGTGAGGCGTCGCGTCGCCGGCGCTCCACACCGCGTCCGGCTCGAGCACATAGCGCGTGGGCTCCGCGGCGCGCGCGGGCAGGGCGAGCGCGGTTGCGGCGAGTAAGCCCAGTATGGCCTTATGAATGGTCATGACTCTCCGGTAGGGCATGGCTTCGATGGGTAAGGAACAAGAGCGACTCCATGGATAAGCGCAAGATCGGTCCGTTCGACGTCTCGGCCATCGGCCTGGGCTGCATGAGCCTGAGCCACGCCTACGGCGCCCCGCCGCCGCGCGAGCAGGCCGAGAACGTGCTGCTGGGCGCACTGGACGAGGGCTACACCTTCTTCGACACCGCCGCGGTCTATGGCCTGGGCCACAACGAGACGCTGGTCGGCGAGGTGCTGGGTCCGCACCGCTCGAAATTCACGCTGGCGTCGAAGTGCGGCATCACCGATGCGACCGGCACCCAGCGCGGCATCGACGGGCGGCCGGAGACGCTGAAGGCCTTGTGCGACGTCAGCCTGCGTCGGCTGAAGACCGACGTCATCGACCTCTATTACCTGCACCGCTGGGACCGGCAGGTGCCGATCGAAGACAGCGTCGGGGCGCTCGCCGATCTGGTGAAGGCCGGCAAGATCCGCACGATCGGCCTCTCGGAGGTCTCCGCCCCGACCCTGCGCCGCGCGCATGCCGTCCACCCGATCACGGCCCTGCAGACCGAATATTCGCCCTGGACCCGCAACCCCGAGATCGCCGTGCTCGACGCCTGCCGCGAGCTGGGCGTGGCTTTCGTCGCCTTCTCGCCGGTCGGCCGCGGGTTCCTGGCCGGCGGGGTGCGCGACCCGTCCCAGCTGGAGGAAGGCGACTTCCGGCGCGGCATGCCCCGGTTCCAGGGCGAGGCCTTCGAGGCCAACCTGGAGCTCTTCGAAGAGTTCGAGATCCTGGCCGCCGAGGCCGGCTGCACGCCCGCCCAGCTCTGCCTGGCCTGGCTGCTGCACAAGGACCCGATCATCGTTCCGATCCCGGGCACCACCAACCCGAACCACATGGCCGAGGACGCCGCCGCCGCGAACGTGCGGCTCTCCAAGGAGATCATGCGCCGCGTGGAAGAGCTGGTGAACGAAGACACCGTCACTGGGCCCCGCTACGCGCCGGCCATGCAGGCCTCGGTGGACACCGAGCGCATGCCCTCGGAGTTGGAGCAGGCCTAGTCGGTGGGCTCGCCGTAGGCCGGGCCCCGCGCCATCGACCGGGAGATCGGCATGCTGAGCAACAGGTCGCCGCCAAGCGCCTTGGCCTGCGGGCCGACGTCGCGCAGCAGGTGAGCTCGCAGCTCGTCTGAGATCGAGCCTTCCGGGGCCAGCGGGTCCTTGGCGGCCAGCTCGGCGAAATGGGCTTCGTCGGCCTGGCGGTCACCACTGAGGTCGCCGATGCGCTCGAATATGATGGCGTAGGCCACGGGCGTTCGTCCTGGATCGAGGGACGGGGCCAGCGTCAGTCCGTCGAGCACCTGGGCGCGGGCCGACGCCACGCCATGCAGGATGCCGAACAGCAGTGCGCCGCTGGTGATATCGGCCGCGATCACGAAGAGCTGGTTGTGAAGCGGCAGGATCCAGCCCTCGACAACGGTCCCCGCCGTGCCGATCCGCAGGGTCAGCAGGCCCTGGGCGTCGAGCCGGACCATGCTGTGGTCGTGCACGAAGTGGCCCGGGCTGAGGACATAGGGTCGGGTCGATCGGTAGAAGCCCTCGTAGGCCGAACCGCGCAGGTCGGTCGCGCTGCGGATCTGGTCGAGGAGCGGGAAGGGCAGGGCCGGCGTCGACGTCGCGACGAGCCCCGCCACAAAGCTGGCGTTGGCGCCGAGGGTCGCTGCGAAGTCCGCGGCGCTGCGGTCCCAGTCCAGCGCGGTGAACCCGGGCACCCGCTCGGCGATCAGCGCGGTGAGCCGCGACAGGTTGTGATCCGAAGGCTTCACCGCCCCCGTGGCCCAGCGGCCGACCACTGACTTGTCCACCTCGAGGTCGGACGCCAGCCGGCCGCGGCTGATCGAGAGCGCTTTCAGGGCGAGGGCGAATTTGGCGCTGAACGATTCAGCTGGCGCCGCCGTGGGTGTCTGCGCGCGCGTCGGCATGATCCCTCAGTGTCAGCGCCGATTCACTTCGGCGTCCCTTCCCGGCGTAATAGCTGATTTGCAGCTTAGCAGCACGGTTCGGAGAACTACGTACGGAACCGGCTCCAGGGTCCGGTGATCGCCAGCGTAACGCCCGGAAAATAGACGTTCACGAACATTGTGGTCCCGTCCGGCGAGAAGCAGACGCCCGCCAGTTCGGAGTTCGCCGCCACGTCGCCACCGCCGGGCGTAGCGTTGCGGCCCATGGTGTAGACTTGGCCCTTGGGCGTCACGCCGCGCAGGTAGTTGATGCCGCCGCCGGCCTTGTCCTCGCAGGCCATCAGGTGGCCCCAGGGCGCGACCGCGATGTTGTCGCACATCTCCATCACCGCGATGTCGTGCGGTTCGCAGAAGAGCTGCAGTTTGCCCGGCGCGCCTTTTTCGCCCGCCTGGCCTTCGTAGGCGCTGGGCCTGTAGCGGAAGATCTGGCCGCCGCCGGCCGGACCGCCGCTGGTGCAGGCGAAGTAGAGCTCGCCGCCGCCGAAATAGACGCCCTCTCCGCGGGCGAACCAGGCGGCGCCCTTGGCGTGACCGCGGTAGCGCAGGTCTTCGTAGGGATTGTCGACGCCGTCCAGGTCGATCCAGCGGACGCCCCGCCAGTCGCCCTGATTCCAGTAGGGCGTTTCCCAGTTGCGGGGGTCGGCGTCGGCCCCTTCCGGCAGCATCAGGGCCTGCAGCTTGCCGCCGGCCAGGAGCTTCGTGCGGTCGTTGGGCAGATAGCGGTAGAAGAGGCCGAACCCGTCGCCCATGTCCTCGGTCATGTAGACGACGCCGGTGCGCGGATCGATGGCGGCGGCCTCGTGACGGAAGCGCCCCATGGCCGTGATCGGGGTCGGGTCCACCGGTTCCTTGGCGGAGGAGGGGACTTCGAAGACCCAGCCGTGGTCCTTCTGCGCCTCCATGCCCTTGCCCTGGGTGGTCTCCTCGCAGGAGAGCCATGACCCCCAGGGCGTGCGCCCGCCGGCGCAGTTGGTCACCGTGCCGACCAGACTGAGGTGGCTGGAGACCAGGCGCCGGGTCCTGATGTCGTAGATCAGCGTAGTCGTCCCGCCGCCGTGCGGCAGGCCGTCGTCTGTGAGGTCGTAGACCTTCCCGGCCGGGAACTTCGTCGCCAGCGACTTGCCGGGCCCGAAGGCTGTGATGTCGAGGTCCGTGCCCTTGATTTCGTGGTTGCGCACCAGGGCGACGCGGTCGGGGCCGGCGGCGAAGCAGCCCATGCCGTCCATCTTGCAGGGCGTGATCAGGCCGTCGCTCATCGGGTCGCCCGCCTTGGAGACCACCGTGTAGGAGAAGCCCTCCGGCAGGTCGAACAGGCCGGCCGGGTCGCGTTTCAACGGGCCATAGCCGACCACGTCGCATCGGTAGACGTCGGATTCCATCTGGTCGCGGGAGAGACTGGGCGGCAGCTCCTCGGCGCCGGCGAGGCGGGCGTAGCCTGCGAAGGCGAGCCCTGCGGCGGAGCCCAGGACCGAGCGGCGGGTGGCGAACATGCGGGTACTCACAATCGGGCGGGAAGGTCAGGCGGCCGCGGGCGGATCGAGGTCGCTGGCGACGATGGCGAAGGCGACCTGTTCGCCATCGCGTATGGCGTAGCCGGAGATGATCTTGTGCTTGTCGGGATCGATGATCCCGAGGTCGGCGTCCTGGTCGGGGAACACCACGATGCGGCGGTCGCCGATCGAGACCACCAGCTCGTGGCCGTCATAGGCCCGCCGCGACATCGCCTTCAGGCGTGAGTAGTACGGCTCCTGTTTCCAGGCCGTCGGATGATCGGGATCGACGACGACGCGTAGCCGCCGGTCGTCGTCCTCGGCATACATGACGAACTTGGCCTTATCCGGCCGCCAGCGGTCGTCGAGCTTCTCGCTCTGCAGCCACAGGCACTCGAAGCCGCGGCAGGTGCCCGGACGGCTGTCATAGACGCCGCAGCCGCGCCCGCGCTTGAAGCTGGGACACCAGCGGCCGGCCGGCTTCTCGATCTCTGCGATGGCCAGGAGCTTGCAGCACATGCCGCACTCGCCGCACGATTTGTCCGCCAAGGGCCCCTCCGTAGGGCGCGGACCTTAGCTGGCGCCTGTGACGGTTTGATCACGGCCTCAGCGGTACTCGTAGTGGCATTCCTGATTGGGCTTCTTCTCGTTGTTGTGCCTGGCGACCTCGTGGCCCGCGACCGCGCCGACCCCCGCGCCGATCACCGTACCGGCCGTCTTGTTGCCGTGGCCGGCGACCACATTGCCGAGCAGTCCGCCCCCGACCGCGCCGATGACGGTGCCCTTGTTGTTGGATTTCTTGACGTCCTTGCAGACCAGGACCTGGGTGGACTTCTTGTTCGAGGCGCCGACGGCCGGCGCGGCCGCCACCGACAGGCTGGCGCAGGCCAGAACCGCGATGGCGATCATCTTCTTGCGCATGAGAACTTTCCTTTCGGCGTAAGCGCTAGGGCTGCTGGAACGGCGCCTCATCGCGCGGAGACGCACCGGGGGAAAAGTACCGCCGGACCTGATCGCCCCATCCGTAGCTGGCGTTGGCCAGTTGTTCGCGGTCGTAGCTCGGGGCTTCCTTGAACCGGTCCTTGTCCATCTCGGTCAGGAAGACGTCGGCCACGGAGTCGTAGCGCACCGACTCCCAGGGCACGGGCTGGAACTTGCCGGCGCCCCGGAACAGGCCCGCCGCCTCGACCACCAGGAAGGCGATGGCGCCGGTCTCGAGGTCGAGATAGGCCTCGCGCACCACCCCAAGCTTGGCGCCCTTGAGACCCGTGAGGGTCTTGCCCTGCAGGTCAGCGCTCTTCACGAGATCGGCTCGCATCGCGACACTCCGTCGGCGGCGCGCCTGCCACCTCCCGTAGAGGTTGACCCGGACTCCGCCCGAGGAGGTAAGAGTGACGCTTGGGATTTTGTTCCCGGACCTCGGGGTCCTGGAACTGCAAGTGGGCGACGGCGCTTGGCTTGGGCGGCTTGACGGGGGCGCGCCATCCGGGCGAGTTCCACGTCTCGTTGCACGCCATCGTCGGGGGTAGCTTGGCGCTGAATTCCGTGAAGCTCGCCGGTCGCGTCGTCCAGGCGGCGGCGATCGTGGCCGGCCTGCTGGTCCTGGGCTTCTACCTCCAGCGCGTGGCCATGCCCCAGCCGCTCTTCACCTGGGATGAGGACGGGTTTGCGATCAAGGCCCTGTTCTCGCCGGAGATCATCGCCCGAAACCCCTTTGCTCCTTCCCACAGCAACGGCGCCTTCATCGGCTTGATCCGCGTCGCCCACGCGATGTCGAGCAACTACCTGCCGCTGCTGCGGGCCTTGAATACGGCGTTCTATTTCGGCGGCATCCTGCTGGTCGCCGGGGTCGCCACCAGGTCCCTGCCGCCGATGCGGCGCCTGGCCTGGGTGGCGATCGCCCTGGCGTTTCCCTACTACCGCTTTGTCGTCAGCGGCCTGCCGGAGGGCATGTACGTCGGCGTGCTGGCCGCGCTCGCCGCCGCCACGGCGCTGCTCTACCGGCCCCGGCCCCTGGTGCATGGCCTGGTCGCCGGCCTCCTCGCGGCCGTCCTTGTACTGATCAAGCCCCATGGGCTGGCGGTGATCGCCGCGCTGGTGGTGGTAGGCGCGATCGACCTCGTGGCCAGTGGCGGGTGGAAGCAGGCGCCGGTCCGCCTCGCGGCCTTCGCCCTCGCATTTTTCGCCGCCGGCAACGCCGTCCAGTGGGCCACGGGCCAGGACGTCGCCTCGCCGGCCAAGTTCTTCGTGGAAGACTTCTATGGCGGCACGCTGGGCACGAGCCTTGTGCCGGGCGCGATCCAGTTTGGCGCCCTGGCGCTCTTCACGATGGGGTCGGCGGTCGCCCTGCTTGCAGGGATTCCGCTCTGGGTGGGCTTAAGCGACATCCTGCGGCGCTGGCGTCAGGATCGCCGGAGCTTCCGGCTGACCGGCGACGACCTGCTGTTCCTGTTGCTGGCCATCTCGCTCTTGGCCACGGTCTGCATGGCGGCGATCTATACGGCGAAGGTGGCGAGCGCGCCGACCGAGATGAAGCGCCTCTGGGGCCGCTATTTCGAGTTCTTCACGCCGCTCGTCTGGCTCTCGGCGGCTACGTTCATCGAGCGCGCCGAGCCCCTGCGGACGTGGCGGTCCGGCCTGGTCCTGGCCGCGATCCCGCTCGCCGGCCTGGCCGGGCTGATGCTCAGCTTCCATGCCGGCGTGGTGCTCTTCCCCTGGGACGCCGCGGCGATGACCGCCTTCTTCAAGAACGACCTGGCCCGGGCCGCCTTCGGCGAAGCGATCCCGTTTCGGCCGCTGATGGTGCTGGCGACCCTGATCGCCGCCTCGAGCATCGCGTCCGGCGCGAGCGTGTCGCGGGTCTGGCTGCCGTACACGGTCGCGCTGGGGCTGCTCTCGACGGTGTTCGACGCCCAGGTGACCGGCTCGATGGTGCAGCAACGCACCGAGCTGAATGGCGACCTGCGCGCCGCGGCTCCGGCGCTTCAGGGCCGGCCGGGAAACGCCACCCTCGCCCTGACCAGCGACGCCAACGACGCCGACATCGTCTTCATGGGGTTCGCGAGCCACCCGCGGGTCCTGGTCGACGCGCCGGCCACCGTCTCTGTGCGCGAGCTCGCGAACGTTCAGACGCTGATCACCGTCCGCGTCGCCGATCCGCCGGCGGCGGCTTGGACGCGAACCTTCAAGGGGCGGCAGATCTCTGTCTTCGAGCGTCGGCAAGCGCCCTGACGCTGGCGGTGCGGCCCGCCTCGTGCGCCGGCATGGCGAGGTAGGCCAGCCGCTTTATCTCGCGGCGGCCGCGGGTGACGGTGTCCAGGATCAGCCCGCACATCCCGCTCAACACGGCCAGCAGGATCAGTCCGGTACAGAGGATCGCGGTAGGCACGCGCGGCACCAGGCCGGTCTCGAAATAGGTGACCGCCAAGGGAACGCTCAGGGCGACGGCCAGTGTCGCGAGCGCCGCCGCGGCCGAACCGTAGAGC
>JBOHKZ010000382.1:0-27695 GCA_050729355.1 Phenylobacterium sp.
GTCGTGCACATGCCGTGGGGCAGCTTCGGATAGATCTTCAGCGTGCCCTTCGGGAGCAGGGCGGCGCTCTTCACGGCGGCGTCCTTGTAGGGGACGATCTGGTCGTCATCGCCGGCCATCACGAAGACCGGGATGTTGATCTTCTTCAGGTCTTCGGTGAAGTCGGTCTCCGAGAAGGCTTTGATGCAGTCGTACCCGGCCTTCACGCTGCCCATCATCCCCTGCAGCCACCACTTGCGGATGATGCCTTCGCTGACCTTCGCACCCGGACGGTTGAAGCTGTAGAAGGGCCCCGTTGGGATATCGATGTAGAGCTGCGAACGGTCGTCGAGCAGCGCCTTTCGGAAGCCGTCGAAGACCTCGATCGGCGTGCCCTCGGGGTTGGTGGCGCTCTTGACCATGATCGGCGGCACTGCGCCGATCAGAGCCGCCTTCGCGGCGCGGCTCGTGCCATGGCGACCGAGGAAGCGCGCAACTTCGCCGCCGCCCGTCGAATGGCCGACGTGGATCGCGTCCTTCAGGTCGAGCTTCTGGACCACCGCCAGCAGGTCGTCGGCGTAGGTGTCCATGTCGTTGCCGCCCCAGGTGTGGGTCGAACGGCCATGGCCGCGGCGGTCATGGGCGACCACCCGGTAGCCGTGGTCGGCGAAGAACATCATCTGCGCGTCCCAGTCATCGGCGGTCAGCGGCCAACCGTGGGAAAAGACGATCGGCTGACCGGAGCCCCAATCCTTGTAGAAGATCTCCGTTCCGTCCTTGGTGGTGACCGTAGGCATGAGGTGTTCCTTCAACAGGGGGTGAGACCCGCCCAACGGCAAAATAGAACGCCCGCTGAGCGAGCCCGGCAAGCTACGCCCTGCTAACGACCGTTAGATGTCGTGAGATCGCGTGCTTTGCGGGCAAGTCGGCTTACAAACCAATAAGTTGCGGCATCCCTTGCCGAACAACTCATCCTGGCGGACTTGCGCGTCGCTAGCGGTCGAACTTGGTCGAGAGCACGATGGAAGAGTTGGTTCGTTCCACCCCGCGCACGGCGCCGATTTCGTCGATCAGGGCGTCCATCTCGTGGACGCTGGGCGCCTCGACGGCGGCGATCATGTCGAAGGGGCCGCTGACAGACTGCAACGTCCGCACGCCCGGCAGGCGCTTCAGGGCCTGGGTCACGGCGGCCGCCTGCTTGGGCTCGACCGTCAGCATGATGAAGGCGTGCACCTGCGCGGCCCGGCGCGTGTCGGAGAGCTTCACGGAATAGCCCGCGATCACTCCGGTCCGCTCCAGTTTCGCCAGGCGGCTCTGGATCGTGGTGCGTGAGAGGCCGAGCGCCCGCGCCAGCTCCGCCACGGGCGCTCGGGCGTTCTCGCGCAGGCGGGCCAGCAAATGCTCGTCCAGATCGTCCATCGTCATTTCGCCGAATGCTGCGGTCGATATGACCAGAATTATCATGCATATCGCCGAAATGCCAGTTGAAGCCGGCGGGGCTGCGAATCATTGTTACGGCTGAACCCTCTGGAGGATAGCCGATGCGCAAGGTCGCAGTCGTCGGGGCCGGCAAGATCGGCTCCACCATCGTCGACCTGCTCGCGGGATCCGGCGCCTATGAAGTCCTGGTCATCGATCAGAGCGCCGCGGCGCTGACCGGCCTCAATCCGCGCTCGAACGCGCGCACCATCGCCATGGCGATCGACGACCCTGACCGGCTGGCCATGGCGCTCGGGGGCTGCTTCGCCGTGCTGAACGCCGCGCCCTATCATCTGACCACCACCGTCGCCCGCGCCGCCAAGAAGGCCGACGCCCACTATCTCGACCTCACCGAGGACGTCGCCTCCAGCCGGATCGTGCGCGAACTGGCCGCCGACGCCTCGACCGCCTTCATCCCGCAGTGCGGCTTGGCGCCCGGCTTCATCACCATCGCCGCCTGGGCGCTCGCCAAGCATTTCGACGAACTGCACGACGTGCGCCTGCGCGTGGGCGCGCTGCCCCGCTATCCATCTAATGCGCTGAACTACAACCTCACCTGGTCCACCGACGGGGTGATCAACGAGTACTGCGAGCCGTGTGAGGCGATCGTCAACGGCCGCCTGCGCGAGGTCCCGCCGCTGGAGGAATGCGAGGAGTTCTCCCTCGACGGCGTCACCTACGAGGCGTTCAACACCTCCGGGGGCCTCGGCACGCTCTGCCAGACGCTCCAGGGCAAGGTGCGCAACCTCAACTACCGCACCATCCGCTATCCGGGTCACGCGGCGATCATGAAGGCGCTGCTGAACGACCTGAACCTCCGGAACCGCCGCCCGATCCTGAAGGACATCCTGGAGAACGCCGTCCCGGCCACCTTGCAGGACGTGGTCATCGTCTTCGTGACCGTCAGTGGACTGAAGGATGGCAAGCTGATGCAGGAGACCTACGTGCAGAAGGTCTTCGCCCAGCCGGTCGCCGGCGAGATGAAGAGCGCCATCCAGATCACCACGGCAGGCGCGATCTGCGCGGTTCTGGACCTGCTGGCCGAGGGCCGCCTGCCACATCAGGGCTTCATCCGGCAGGAAGACATCGCCTTCGACGACGTGATCGGCAACCGCTTCGGCCGCTTCTACGCGCCGGAAGACCCGATGGCGTTTCGGGCCGCCGCCGAGTAGAGGCAAGTCATGACCGTGCAGACCAAAATCGGCTCCGCCGCCGCGGAAGCCGCCGAAACGCTTCAACGCCTGGGCGTCGACGCCAAACTCTGGACCGGTGGCGGCCTCGCGGTCCACTCGCCGGTCACCGGCGAAGTCATAGGCCATGTCCATGACACCGCGCCCGCCGCGGTGGCCAAGGCCGTCGAGGCCGCGCACCAGGCCTATCTGACCTGGCGCAATGTGCCCGCCCCGCGCCGCGGCGAGTTGGTCCGGCTGTTCGGCGAGGAACTGCGCGCCGCCAAGGCCGACCTGGCCGGACTGGTTACTCTGGAAGCCGGCAAGATCGTCTCCGAGGCCAACGGCGAAGTCCAGGAGATGATCGACATCTGCGACTACGCCGTCGGCCTGTCGCGCCAGCTTTTCGGCCTGACGCTGGCTACCGAGCGGCCCGACCACCGGATGATGGAGACCTGGCATCCGCTGGGCGTCGTAGGCGTGATCAGCGCCTTCAACTTCCCGGTCGCCGTCTGGTCCTGGAACGCGGCGCTCGCCTTCATCTGCGGCGACGCCGTGATCTGGAAGCCCTCCGAAAAGACCCCGCTGACGGCGCTGGCGGTCCAGGCGCTGTTCGACCGTGCCCTCGCGAAATTCGCCGACGCGCCCAAGGGCCTCTCCGCGGTGATCATCGGCGGGCGTGAGGTCGGCGAGGCCCTGGTGGACCATCCGAAGGTCCCGCTGGTCTCCGCCACCGGCTCCACCGCCATGGGCCGCGCCGTAGCGCCCAAGCTCGCCGCCCGCTTCGCACGCGCGCTGCTGGAGCTCGGCGGCAACAACGCCGCGATCGTCGCGCCGACCGCCGACCTGGACCTGACCCTGCGCGGCGTCGCCTTCGCCGCCATGGGCACCGCGGGACAACGTTGCACGACGCTTCGCCGCCTCTTCGTCCATGACAGCCTCTATGACGCCTTCCTGCCCCGACTGAAGGCGGCCTACGCCTCCGTGCCCGTGGGCGACCCGCGCCAGGCGGGGACGCTGGTTGGCCCGCTGATCGACCAGGCCGCGTTTGAAGGCATGCAACGCTCGCTGGCCGACGCCCGCGCGGTGGGCGGCCAGGTCTCAGGCGGCGATTCCGTCGAAGTCGGCGGTCATGCCGACGCCCGCTATGTCCGCCCGGCCCTCGTCGAAATGCCCGGCCAGGCCGAGGTGGTTCGCCGCGAGACCTTCGCGCCGATCCTCTACGTCATGCGGTACACGGACATTTCCGAAGCGATCGCCCTGCAGAACGACGTGCCCCAAGGCCTGTCGTCGTCGATCTTCACCAACGACGTGCGCGAGGCCGAGCTCTTCACCTCGGCGCGAGGCTCCGACTGCGGCATCGCCAACGTCAACATCGGCCCCTCGGGCGCCGAGATCGGCGGGGCGTTCGGGGGGGAGAAGGAGACCGGCGGCGGCCGCGAAGCCGGCTCCGACAGCTGGAAGGCCTACATGCGCAGAGCCACCAACACGGTGAACTACGGCCGCACCCTGCCTTTGGCCCAGGGCGTGGAGTTCGACGTCTAGCTGAAGCTGAAGTTGTCAGCGTGGAACAGCGACTGGTGCTGGAGCCCCTCCGCGCCGGAGAGGTTGCGCAGGGCGAACAGCACATCGATATCGCCGGTTCCGACGTGGTTGCCGTTTGCATCGACGGCGGCGGTGTCGCCACCGAGATCCTCTGAGAAGACGACCCGGCTCACCTGAAGGGTCGTGTTGAAGTAGACGAAGACACCGGCGCCGTGGAAATCAGAGGCGGTCGCGATCGCGTTGGCGGCGAGGCCGGCATTCGCGAACCCGCCGACGACGATGACATTGGCGTCGCCGTGGATGCGGGAGAGATCCGTCGTACCGTCCGGGCGCGCGGCATTGGCGAAGTCGAGATGGTCAAGGCCCAGGGCATGGGCGTCGAACTGAAGCCGATCGTTGTCGTTGAAGTCGAGGACGTTGTTTGTGGCGGTGTTGGCCGCATTGACCACCTGCCTCACCCCGTCCCCTTCGATGCGCCCGCCGCCCCCCTCCACGCGGGGTGCGAATGCGGTTTCGTCATAGACGAAAGTGTCGGGACCCCGGCCCCCGGTCAGCGCGTCAACGCCGGCGCCGCCTGCGAGCCGATCGACGCCATTGCCACCGGACAGGGTGTCGGTTCCGGCGCCGCCGTATAGAGCGTCACGCCCGTTGCCGCCGTCGAGGCTATCATTGCCGTCGCCGCCGACGAGCCGATCGACACCGTGGCCGCCGTGCAGCGTGTCTGCGCCCGCGCCGCCCCGGAGGAAGTCTCTGCCATGGCCGCCGAACAGCTCGTCGTCGCCCGCCCCACCGTTCAGCTCGCCATCAACATTTCCGTTGTACATCAAGTAGCTCCTCACAACGCCAGTTCACAAAAGGGGGCCAGGGCGGCCCTCGGTGGCGTGGTGGGTTAATGTCAGGCGTCAGCGAAAAGGTTCAAACGCGCGTTTGCCTCGCTGGCTCGCGGCCGCTGGCCCAGGGCGTCGAGTTCGAGGTCTAGGGTCTTGAGAACCAGCGGTACTGCCAAGCGACGCCGATCAGGTCGAAGTTGTTGCCGGTCCGCGCCGAGACGCCACGGCTGGCGTAGAACTTGATGGACTGCTGGGACGTCACCGGCACGGCGAGCGTCGCGCCGACCCGCCAGTTTCGCTGCAGGTCGTTGTTCAGGCTGCCGTTCACGGTCGACCGGCCGCCGGTGAAATAGGTGCCGTCCAGCGAGGCCCACAGGCCCGGCTTGAAGTTGTAGATGGCGTTGGCCTGGGCGGAATAGAGCGGCTTCTGGGTGCGCGAGCCGCCGCCGAAGAAGTCGTTATTGTCGGTGAAGAGCGTGACCGCGCCTTTCAGCTCGACGACCCAGGGGCCAGCCGCCTTCGAGACGCCGACCTCAGGTTTGAACGACCAGCGGTGGGAGCCAAGGTTGATGAGCCGGGCCCCGTCGTACTGTCCGAGCGGCGCCGAGACCTGCAGGCTCGCGCCCACCAGGGTGTCCTGCCTGAAGGTTCGAAACTGGGCCGGCGTCATCGCCCGCGCGCCGTAGAGAATGACCGAGAGCCGCGCCAGCGGATCCCCCAGACCGTCGACATTCCGCTCGGCCGGCTCGCCGCGATAGATCGCATGCCCGCGCAGGCTGTTGACCGGGACGATGACGTCGAGCTTTCCGGACCTGCCCCAGAGATCGAGCGTCCTGGCGTAGGCGAAGACGGCGCTGCGGACCTTCAGCTCCGGGTCGGTTATCGGCACGGCCGTGTCGAACGAGAGACCGCCGGTTGTCTGAGCGGCGCCGGCGATGACGAAATTGAAGCCGGTCGGCGCCGCCGAGTAGGCCCGCGGCTCGATGCTCTGCGCCCGCGCAGCGGTTGTCCCGCCCGCCAAGGCGCAGGCGGCGAGCAGTCCGATCAGCAGCGAGTGTCTCGGCAGGGTCACGCCATTCACCTTGGCCGCAGCCCCCCGGGGGAAGACCTAGGCGAAACCCCGACACCTGGCGCCGCCGCCTACGGGCGCCGCAGGACCGTCAGGGCAATGAGCCACGCCAGCGTCCAAACGCGCGTTTGCCTCGCCCGCCCGCGCTTGGCACAATCGGCTTTTCCAGATCGCGCATTTGAAAGCCTGAGACTTTGACGATTTCCTCCACGGCCCCCGTCCGTCCCACGGACGGACCGCTCTCGTCGGTGGACGCCCTGATCGAGGGCCTGTCCAGCGTCGGCTATATCGCCTCACGGCGCATCGCGACCGCCCTCTACATGGCGGTGAACCTGCAAAAGCCGATCCTGGTGGAAGGCTCGGCCGGCGTCGGCAAGACGGAACTGGCGCTCTCCACGGCCCGCCTGCTGGGCCATCCGCTGATCCGCATGCAGTGCTACGAGGGCCTCGACGAGTCCAAGGCGCTCTACGAGTGGAAGTACGGCAAGCAGCTCCTCTACACCCAGATCCTGAAGGACCGGATGGGCGAGGCGCTCTCCGACGCGCCCTCGATGGACGCGGCCATGGACCGGCTGCACGGCATGGGCGACCTGTTCTTCTCCGAGCCGTTCCTGGAGCCCCGTCCGCTGATGCAGGCGCTGCGCCAGGACGACGGCTGCGTCCTGCTGATCGACGAGATCGACAAGTCCGACGAGGCGTTCGAAGCCTTCCTGCTGGAGGTGCTCTCCGCCTATCAGGTCTCGGTGCCCGAGCTCGGGGTCATCAAGGCCAAGACCCCGCCGCTGGTGTTCCTGACCTCCAACAACGTGCGCGACCTGGGCGACGCGCTGAAGCGCCGCTGCCTGCACCTGCACATCCCGCTGCCCGAGGCGGCGCTGGAAGAGCGGATCGTGGCGACCCGCGTGCCGGGGATCGAAGCGACGCTGACCAAGGAGTTGGTGGCCTTCGTGCAGTCCCTGCGGACGCTCGACCTTCGCAAGGCCCCCTCGATCTCCGAGACGGTGGACTGGGCCCGCGCGCTGATCCTGCTGCACGCCGACAGTCTGGACCCCTCGATGGTCCGCGACACGCTGAACGTGATCCTGAAATTCGAACAGGACATCAACGCCGTCGAACCACAGATCGTCGAGCTGCTGCACCGCAGGTGATGCGCATGTTCGCCCGCCAGTCTCTTACCTCCCCCGCGCAGCGGCGGGAGGGGGACCGCTCGCCGAAGAGCGAGTGGTGGAGGGGGCAAGCCCCAGTCACTGCCGGCGGCTCGCCCCCTCCACCGCCGGCTCTTCGCTGCGCTCGGCCCGCGGTCCCCCTCCCGCCATCGCTGCCGCGATGGGGGAGGTAGGATGCAGCACCAGCTCGAACAGTTCCTCCGCGCGCTGCGCGCCGCCGACGTCAAAGTCTCGCCGGCCGAGGCGATCGATGCGGCGCGCACGATCTCGGCCGTGGGCTACGCCGACCGCGAGCTCTTCAAGGACGCGCTCTGCGCGACGCTGGCCAAGACCCGCGATGAGGTCGACCGGTTCGACCACACCTTCGAGACCTTCTTCAGCCGCGACCAGTTCCACCTGCCGCCCCCGCCGCCGGAGGGTGACCGGCAGAGCAGCGAAGCTCCCTCATCGCCCGAGGCCGAAGACGCCGCAGCGCAATCGCCGCTGGCCCAGATGCTGTTGCAGGGCGACTCGACCGCGGTCGCCCAGGCGATGGAGGCGGCCGCCGAGCGGGCGGGGGTCGGCGAGATCCGGCTCTCCACCCAGCGCAGCCGCCTGACCCGCAAGCTGCTGGACGAGATGGGTTTGGCGCAGATCGAGCAGATCATCGCCAATGCGCGCCGCATGCCCGATGGCGAGGGCCTGGCTGACCGCCTCGACGCCGCCCGCCGCGCGCTCGCCGCCGAGGCGCAGCGCTACGTCGAGCGCCAGCACGAACTCTACGCCTCAGGCTCCGGCAAGGCGCTCCGCGAGGAGATGCTGGCCAAGAAGGCGCTGAACGCCGACGGCGGCATCGACCCCGTCGACCTCGCCATGATGCAGGCGCTGGTGCGCAAGATGGCCAAGCGGCTCGCGGACCGCTATTCGCGCCGCCGCCACAAGGCCAACAAGGGCCACCTGGACGTCCGCAAGACGCTGCGCCGGTCGATGGCCTACGGCGGTATGCCTTTCAACATCGAGTGGAAGATCAAAAAGGTCGACAAGCCCTCGATCGTCGCCATCTGCGACGTCTCGAAATCGGTGGCCGCCGCCGCCCAGTTCCTGCTGACCTTCCTCTACAGCCTGAACGACGTGGTCGATCACCTCGACGCCTACGCCTTCTCCGGCCGGCTGATCCCGGTGAACGACATCCTCGACGACAACGGCGTCGAGGGCGCGATCCTCAAGGTGCTGCAGACCATCGGCTTCCAGCAGACCGACTACGGCAAGGCGCTGGAGGATTTCGTCGATAACCACATCGACAAGGTGGATCGCCACACCACGGTGATCTTCCTGGGCGACGGACGTTCGAACTTCGCCGACCCGCGGCTGGATCTGATGCACCTGATCCAGCAGCGGGCCCGCGCGGTCATCTGGCTCAACCCCGAGCCGGAGAGCTACTGGGGCCAGGGCGACAGCGTCATGTACCGCTACGAGCGGTTCACCCACGTGGCCAAGCAGTGCAACACGCTGGGCCAGCTCGAGCGGATCATCGAGGACGTCCTGCGGACCTACGTCCCGCACTAGTCCCTACGAACTGCGTCCCTCGCTGACGTCCAGCGCGCGCTTGGTCCGCAGCCGGCCGGCGATGTCGTGGTGCTTGATGCGGGTGATCGCGTAGGGCAGCAGCGCGATCGTGCCGGCAAGCGCGAAGGCGGCCGCCAGAGGCCCCCAGGCCAGGGCCAGGAGGCGCAGCACATGTTCCGGGACCACCGCGCCCACCTGGGCGCCGGCCGACTTTGGAAAGTGCAACGCGTCGAGCGCGAAGCCGGCTGCCATCTGGCCGAGCCCGGACGCCGCCTTCGACGCGAAGCCGAGGCCCGCGAAGTAGAGGCCCTCGCGCCGCGCGTTGAACGACACCTCATGCTCGTCGGCGGCGTCGGCCATCATCGCGGGATAGGCCACCGACAGCAGGCCGACGCCGATCCCGATCATCGCGGCGTTGCCGGACAACCAGGCGACGGCATCAGCGCCCGATGGCGAAAACAGGCCGGTCGCCCGCAGGACCTGCAATACCGTGAAGCCGATCATCACCAGCCCAAGGCCCTGGAGGATGACGGTCTTCTTTTCCAGCTTGGAGAGCAGCGCCCGCGCGATCGGCACACCCGCCAGGATGCCGCCGAAATAGGCGTAGGTGATGAACTGGATCGACGCCGACGGGACCTTCCAGACGAAGACGTAGGCGTAGTTGGCGAAGGCGCCGTTGATGCCGGCCGCCACCCAGAACAGCACCGCCGACGCAAAGAGCGTCCGGAACGAGGGATTGCGGAACACCTCCGGAAGCTCCCGGACGAGGCCGGCGAACAGCGGCGATGGCTTGGTCTTGGGCTGCGGCAGGTTTCGGGCGTAGCGCCAGACCCCGGCGCAACAGATGGCCGCGCCGGCGAACATAATGAGCGCCACGCTCCAGCCGAACGCCGAATAGTTGTCGCGAACCTGCAGTCCGCCCTTGCCGGCGAAGAAATGGCCGTAGGCCAGGCCGGTTATCAGGACGCCGATGACGATGCCCGCCACCGCGCGATAGGCCACGACGCTGGCGCGTTCGACGTAGCCGTCCGCCATCTCCGCGCCCAGGGCCGCATAGGGCAGGTTGTAGAGGGACGCCGCGCCGCGCAGCCCCATCTTTGCGAACACCAGCCAGGTGAACAGCAGGAGGGGCGCGAGCCCCGCTGGCGGGGCGAACAGCATGCCGAGGGTCAGCACCACCAGCGGTCCGCCGGCCAGCATCAGCGGCAGCCTGCGGCCAAGTTTCGAACGGACGTTGTCCGAGAAGGAGCCGATCAGTGGATCCATCAGGGCGTCGAGGCACATGCTGATCGCCAGCGCAGTCCCGACCAGGGTCCCGGAGAGGCCCAGCACGGCCGTGTAGTAGAAGAAGACGAAACCGGAGACGACGAGGTAGCCGGACTCGATCATCTGGCCGAAGGAGTAGGCCAGCTTTACGCCGAAGCTCGGCTTCAGCAGACCGTCGGCCGTCGCGGGCGCCGGTTCGGGCGCATCGCCTAGGAGTTCCGCGACCGCCATTACGCCTCCGGCTTACTGTTCTCGTTGGAAGAGACGGTATCCTCTATGTCGCCCTTGGCAACGATGACCCCGCGTCAAGGCGCCTGGGTTTGCGCCCAGTCCCGGAACACTCCGACCACCGCTGCCAGGTCGCGCGGCCCGCAGGCGGCCAGGAAGTGACCCTCGCCGACCTGGCAGATCCACCAGCTCTCGTCGGTCGCCCGGTTGTGGTCGATCCGCTTGAAGGCGCGGCCCTCAAGCGGGGTTTCCTGCAGGGGGATGCTCAGGAACCAGCCTGGCCCGTCGGTGGTGGTGAAGCTCACGCCCCGCCGTCCCTCCCACTCGCCGTCGCAGTGCTGCACAAACCAGTCCTGGAGCCAGGCCAGGGCGTCGAAATTCGGGGTCACCAGCTGTCCACCCAACGCAGCTTCTTCTCCGTTCTGGGGAGCACGGGCGGCAAGGCCTTGAGCCCGCCCACGATCCATCGGCGTGTGTCTGCCGGATCGATAACGTCATCCAGCGCCGGATACGACCCCCGGGCCATGGCCTTTCCATTGGCGTAGGCGGCGGCGACCATCTCGTCGAACTTAGCCTTTCGTGCGACCGGATCTTCGATCGCCGCCAGTTCATTGCGGTATCCCAACTTCACCGATCCCTCGAGGCCCATGCCGCCGAACTCGCCGGTCGGCCAGGAGACGCAGAACATCGCCGCCTGGTAGCTGCCGCCGGTCATGGCGATGGCGCCCAGGCCGTAGGACTTGCGCAGGATCACCGAGAAGATCGGCACCGTCAGGTTGGCCCCGATCACGAACAGCCGTGAGCAGTGCCGGATGAGGCCGGTCTTCTCCGCCTCCGGCCCCACCATGTTGCCTGGGGTGTCGGAGAGCGACAGGACCGGAATGTCGAAGGCCTCGCAAAGTTGCAGGAACCGCGCGGCCTTGTCCGAGGCGTCCGAGTCGATCGCGCCGCCGATATGCATCGGGTTGTTGGCGAACACTCCCATCGGGCGGCCCTCGACCCGGATGAAGGCGGTGACCATGGCCAAGCCGAACTTGGGCCGCAGCTCCAGCACGCTGTCCTTGTCGGCGATCAGCTCGATCACCTTGCGGACGTCGTAGACCCGCAGCCGGTTCTCGGGGATCGAACGGCGCAGCAGGCGTTGATCCGCACACGTCCAATCGGCGAGCGGGCCCTGGAAGTAGGAGAGGTACTGCCTGGCGACCGCCACCGCCTCTTCCTCGTCCTCCACCAGGACGTCGATGGTGCCGTTGGCCTGCATCACCTTGATCGGGCCGATTTCTTCCGGCCGGAAGACGCCCAGGCCGCCGCCCTCCACCATGGCCGGCCCGCCCATGCCGAGCGCCGAGTCCTTGGTGGCGATGATCACGTCGCAGCAGCCGAGGATGGCGGCGTTGCCGGCGAAGCAACGCCCGGAATTCACCCCCACCAGCGGCACGGTCCCGGAGAGCTTGCCCCAGAACTCGAAGCCCCGGGTGAAGCCCCCGCCCTCGGTATCGCCGGGCCGCCCGCCGCCGCCTTCGGTGAAGAACACCGTCGGCAACTTCCAGCGGTGGATCAGCTCGCTCATCCGGTCGAGCTTCCAGTGGTTGTTGGCCCCCTGGGTCCCGGCCAGGACCGTGTAGTCGTAGGAGAGCACGGCGCAGCGCGCCCGATCCTCCGTGAACCGATCGCCGTTCACCGAGGCCAGCCCCATCAGCATGCCGTCGGCCGGCGTGGTGGCGACCAGTTCGTCCAACGAGTGCCGCCGTCGTCGTGCGGCCACGACCAGCGGGCCGTATTCGACGAAGCTGCCCGGATCGACCAGGTCCTCGACGTTCTCCCGCGCCGTCCGCTGGCCGGTCTTGCGCCGCCGGGCGACCGCGTCCGCGCGCGCGGCGTCGAGGGTCAGCCGGTGGCGCTCCAGCACCTCGGCGAGGTCCGGGCGGATGAAGTCGAGGTCGACGACCTCCTCCTCGCCGCCGGCGCCGCCTTCGATCTCGGCCTCCTCCAGGAAGGCCAGAGGGTGATCCTCGAAGACGGTGTCGCCGGCATCGACCGTGATCTGCCGCACGATCCCGGAGACTTCGGCGGCGATCACGTGCTCCATCTTCATGGCTTCCATGATCATCAGCGCCTGGCCGGCGCGCACGGCGTCGCCCACGGCCACCGAGATGTTGATCACCGTGCCCTGCAGCGGCGCGCGCAACGCCTTGGTCCCTTCCGGACCCTCGGGCTCGTCCTCCTCCGGCGCGGCCTCCGCCTCCTGCTTGCCCAGCACCAGGATGGCCAGGGGATCGATGGCGTCGACCTGCACGCCGGCGCGCTTTGGCCCGGCGGGCGCGGAGCCGCGCACGGCCGCGTCGAAATAGAGCTTCGGATGGGCTTCGGGCGTCCCCGCCAGCTCGCCCATGTGCTCCTCGATGAAGCGGGTGTGCACCTCGCCCGCGGCCACGGCGGGATGCGCCAGCAGGTTCTGCAGGAAGGCGATGTTGGTGGCCGAGCCCTCGATGCGGAATTCCGAGAGCGCCCGATAGGCCTTGGCGACCGCGCGGCTGAGGCCGCCCGCCCCCGCGTGCACGATCAGCTTGGCCAGCAGGCTGTCGAAGCGGGCGCTCGTCCGGTAGCCGGCGTAGCCGAAGCCGTCGACCCGCACGCCCGGCCCGGACGGCGGCTCGAACGCCGTCAGCACGCCGCCGGCCGGCTTGGCCGAGCCGTCCGCGGCCATGGTCTCCAGGTTCACCCGCGCCTGCACCGCATGCCCGCGCGGCGTGGGCACGTCGCCCTGCGTCAGGCGAAGGTCGCGGAGCGAGCGGCCGGCCGCGATCTGCAGCTGCAGCCTGACGAGGTCGAGGCCGGTGACCTCCTCGGTGACCGTATGTTCCACCTGTAGCCGGGCGTTGCCCTCGATGAACACGAACCGGTCGCCGGCGACGAGAAATTCCATGGTGCCCAGGCTGCGGTAGCCCGCCGCCTCGCCAAGGCTCACGCCCGCCGCGAACAGCCGCGCGCGCAGCTCGTCCGGCAGCATGTCGGCCGGCGCGATTTCCACCACCTTCTGCCGCTGGCGCTGCAGGCTGCATTCGCGGTCCCAGAGGTGGCTGACGCTGGCCCCGTCGCCGACGATCTGCACCTCGATGTGCCGGGCGCGCGGCAGGAACTGTTCGACATAGAGGTCGCGGTTGCCGAACGCCGCCTTGGCCTCCGAGGCGCAGCGTTCGAAGGCTGCCTCCAGGTCGCCGATCGCCTCCACCGGCCGCATGCCGCGCCCGCCGCCGCCGGCCACCGCCTTGACCATCACCGCGCCGCCCTTGCCGAGGCTCTCGAAGAACGTCCGCGCCGCATCGAGGCTCGTCGGCCCGTCGGTCCCCGGCAGCACAGGTACGCCGCACTGCTGGGCCAACGCCCGCGCGCGGCCCTTGTCGCCGAAAAGCTCCAGGGTCTCTGGGCTCGGCCCCACGAAGGTGAGGCCGGCTTCGGCGCAGGCCCGGGCGAAGGCGGCGTTCTCGCTCAGGAAGCCATAGCCGGGGTGCACCGCGTCGGCGCCGGCCGCCTTCGCGGCGCCGACCACCTGGGTGATGTCGAGATAAGCCGCCGGCCCGGACCCCTTCAGGCCCACCGCCTCATCCGCCGTCTTGGTGTGCAGCGAGGCGGCGTCGTCCTCGGAGAAGATCGCCACGGTGGCCAGGCCCATCTCGGCGGCCGTCCGGGCGATCCGGACCGCGATCTCACCTCGGTTGGCGATCAGAAGCTTTTTCACCGACATCCCCTCGCCTGCGCGGTCTGCGCCGCCGCGTCGCCAGCATCATGCGCACCCCTGCCCTCAGGCCAAGCGTTTCCAGCGGCCTTCCGTCGCAGAGCGGCGCGAACCGCTGCAGCGGTAAGGAATTCCTGTGGCCGTGCGTCTTACGATCGGGGCGGTCACGGAGTTCAGTTCGAGTCGAGTAGCCCATGTCAGACATCCAGAACGGCGACATCGTCGAGTGCATTGACGACAAGCCACGCCATGCCGAAAGCCAGATCATGCCAACCTGGGGGGCCCTCTATACCGTCGCGCGGCTGCGCACGGTGCAGGGCGCAGGCAGCGTCCGTCTCAAGGAGCTCTCGCCGACCTGCTACCTCGGCGGCCCCTGCCGCTGCGGCGAATGCGGCTGGGACGTCGCGCGGTTCCGCAAGGTCTACCGCCCCGGCCCCGAGCTCCTCGAAGCCCTCAACCTGAAGATCTGCGAACCCGTCTGAGCGGGCCTCAGGTCTTCAGCATCGAGGTGTCGATCGGCAGGCTGCGGATCCGCTTGCCGGTCGCCGCGAAGATCGCGTTGGTCAGCGCGGGGATCGCCGGCGGCAGGGCCGGTTCGCCGAGGCCGGTGGGCGGATAGTCGGTCATCACGAACTTCACCTCCACCGGCGGCGCCTCGTTGATGCGCAGCAGCGGATAGTCCGCAAAGTTCGACTGCTCGACGGCGCCGTTGGCCATGGTGATCTGCTGGTGCAGGGCGTGGCTCAGGCCCTCGATCACCGAGCCCTGCACCTGGTTGATGGCGCCGGACGGATTGACGATCTGCCGGCCAACATCGGCGGCGACCCAGACCTTCTTGACCTGCACCGCGCCGTCCGCCGCCACCGCCACGCGGGCGACCTCGGCGAAGTAGCCCATGTGGCTGAAGTAGCAGGCGACGCCCATGCCTTCGCCCTTGGCGAGCTTGGTCTTGCCCCAGCCGGACATCTCCCCGACCGCCTTCAGGACGCCCACCATTCGGCCGGCGTTGTAGGCTGCGGGCGCCTCTCCCACGATGGGCTTGTCGCCCAGGAGCTTGATCTGGAACGCCAGCGGATCGGCGCCTGCGGCGTGCGCCATTTCGTCGATGAAGGACTGGTGGACGAAGGCCAGCGCGTTGGAGCCGGGCGCGCGCATCGGGCCGGTGGGCATGCCCAGCGGCATCAGGCTGACGTCCTGGCGGTAGTTCGGAACAAAGCGCGACGGGAACTCGGTTGCCGCCATGCCGGCGCTGGACGAGACGCTCGTGCCTTCGCCGAAGCTGACGAAATGGTCGTGCCAGGCGGTGAGGTTGCCTGCCGCGTCCACGCCGCCCTTGAAGTAGTGGAAGCCCGCCGGCCGGTAGAAGCCGTGCTGGATATCATCCTCGCGGGTCCACAGGAGCTTGACCGGTGCGCCGGTCTCGCGGGCGATCCAGGCGGCCTCGACCATGTAGTCGTTGCCGAGCCGGCGGCCGAAACCGCCGCCGCAGCGGATCATGTGGACGGTGATGTCCTCGGGCTTGATGCCCAGCATCTTGGCGCAGAGCTGGCGGCCCGGCTCAGGGTTCTGGGTCGGAGCCCAGATCTCCAGCTTGCCGTCCTTGAACTGCGCGGTGCAGTTCTGCGGCTCCAGCGGCGAGTGCGACAGGAACGGATAGAAATAGGCCGCTTCCACCGTTTTCGCCGCGCCCTTCAGGGCGCCCGCGACGTCGCCGTCATTGCGAGCGGTGCGTTGGGGCGGACCGGCGGCCAGTTCCTTCGCCTTGGCCGCGAAGCCGGCGCTGGATTGCTTGTAGGTCGGATGTTCCGCCCACTGGACGTTGAGCTTGTCGCGGCCCTTGCGCGCGGCCCACCAAGTGTCGCCCACCACCGCCACGCCGGGGACCAGGCCCGAGCCGATATTGCCGCCGCCGGGCATGACGTTGGCGGAATCGGCGTCCACCACGAAGGCCTTGCGTACGCCCTTCACGGACTTGGCGGCGTCCAGGTCGGCCTTGGCGACCTTCGCCCCGAACACCGGCGCCTTCTGGTATGTCGCGTAGAGCATCCCCGGCAGACGGACGTCGATGCCGAACAGCGGCTGGCCGGTGACGATCTTGGCGACGTCGTACTGCGGCGTGAACTTGCCGATGATCTTGTAGTCCTTGGGATCCTTCAGGGTCAGGGACTTGGGGTCCGGGACCGAGACGCCGGCGCACTGGCCGGCCAGCACGCCGTAGGACTGCTTGCGACCCGTGGCCACGTGGATCACCTGGCCGCCGGAGGTCTTGCAGTCGGCCGCGTTGCAGTTCCAGGCCACGGCCGCGGCCTGCACCAGCATGGCGCGCGCCACCGCGCCCACCCGGCGCAGTTCGTCCCAGTGCAGCGGGGTCGCCATGCTGCCGCCGGCGAACTGGCGGCCATAAAGCTTGGGATCGTTGTCCGCCTGGTCGATGCGGACGTTCTCCCACGGCACGTCGAGCTCCTCGGCGATCATCATCGGCAGGGAGGTCTTGATGCCCTGGCCGATCTCCGGGTTCTTGGCGGTGATGGTGACGATGCCGTTGGGCGCGACGCGGACGTAGGCGTTCAGCGCCGAGGCGCCCGCCATCTCCGCGGCCTGCGCCTTCGCCGCGATGGAGAAGCTCAGGACCAGGCCGCCGCCGACCACGGAGGCTTTCAGGAGGTCGCGCCGCGAAGCGCCGGAGAGATGCATTGTCATGGCGCTCAGGCCTTCGCTTGCTGGCCGGACGCCAGTTTGATGGCTGCGCGGATGCGCGTGTAGGTGGCGCAGCGGCAGAGGTTGCCGCTCATCGCCGCGTCGATGTCGGCGTCGGTGGGCTTGGCCTTGCTTTTCAGGAGCGCGGTGGCCGACATGATCTGGCCCGGCTGGCAGTAGCCGCATTGCGCGACGTCGAGTTCGGTCCAGGCGGCCTGCACCTTCTTGCCGACAGCGTCGGCGCCGATGCCTTCGATGGTGGTGATCTTGCCCGCGCCCACGGCCGAGGCCGGGATCTGGCAGCTACGCTGCGGCTGGCCGTCGATGTGCACGGTGCAGGCGCCGCATTGGCCGATGCCGCAACCGTACTTCGGCCCCAGGATCCCCAGACTGTCGCGCAGCGTCCAGAGTAGCGGGGTGTCCGGATCGACGTCGGCGCTGAGCACCTTGCCGTTGACGTTGAGCTGGTAGGCCATCTGGCGCTCCTCGGGTTTCCCCAAATGCTAGTGCTTTTCCTTGAGCAAGGGAATCGGCGTCAGAGCGGCACGACTCCGGTCAGCAGGGCGGCTGCGACCAGCACCAGCGACAGCAGCACCGCCCAGCCGATGGTGAACCGCTGGTGGCGCCCGAGCTCCACGCCCGAAAGCCCGACCAGCAGGTAGGTCGAGGGCACCAGCGGCGAGAGCAGATGCACCGCCTGGCTGGTCAGCGCCGCCCGCGCCATCTCGGCGGGCGCGATGCCGTGTTGCGCCCCGGCTTCGGCGAGGATCGGCAGGATGCCGAACATGAATGCGTCGTTGGAGATCAGGAAGGTGAAGGGCATGGAGAGCAGCGCGGTCACCACGGCCATGTGCGGCCCCAGCGCCGCCGGGATCGCGCTCGCGACGCTCTTGGCCATCGCCTCGGTCATCCCCGTGCCGTTCAGGATGCCGGTGAAGATCCCGGCCGCGAAGATCACCGAGATCACCGGGAAGATGTTGGCCGCGTGCGCCGCGATGCGCTGCTTCTGGGCCTCGGGCGCGGGGTAATTCACCACCAGCGCCGCCGCGCTCGCCAGCATGAACAGCACCGGCAGCGGCAGGACGCCGGCCACCAGCCCCGCAATCAACGCCACCGTCAGCGCCAGGTTGAAGGCGATCAACTTCGGCCGCTCGGTCAGGTCGTTGCCCCGAACCAGCGCCGCCTCGGTCAGCGCCTCGGGCTCAGCGAGCCCCGGCGAGAGCCTGGCGAGCCTGGCCCGCTCCATCCGGCCGAACAGCCAGGCGATGGCGAGGATCGCTGCCGCGCCGGCCAGCATCGCCGGGATCAGGGGCGTGAAGATCTCCGCCGGGTCGAGGTGCAGGGCGCTCGCCGCCCGCGCCGTCGGGCCGCCCCAGGGCGTGATGTTGGTCACGCCGCACGCCAGCATCAGCAGGCACGCTAGCATCAGCGGGTTGAGCCCCAGGCGCCGGTAGAGCGGCAGCATGGCCGAGACGCAGATGATGTAGGTGGTCGAGCCGTCGCCATCGAGCGAGACGCAGAGCGCCAGCACCGCGGTTCCGATCAGCACCTTGACTGGGTCGCCGTCGGCCAGCCGCACGATCAGGCGCACCAGCGGATCGAACAGGCCCGCATCGACCATCAGGCCGAAATAGAGGATGGCGAAGGCCAGCATGACGCCGGTGGGCGCCAGCGCCTTCACGCCCTCCAGCATCATGGGTCCCAACTCGCCGCGGAACCCGGCGATCAGCCCGAACACCACCGGCACGACGATCAGGGCGACCATTGCGCTCACCCGTCCGCTCATGATCAGCGTCATGAACGTCGCCACCATGGCGAAGGCGAGGATGGTCAGCATCGGCACGGGCCCCGCAGGACCTGCAACCGGCCCCTACTTCGCCGCCGGGCACTCCACATGGGCGTGGAATCCGGCGGGCTCGAAGGCGAACTTCACTGCGCCGCCCTGGTTGCGCAACACCTGTTGCATCAGCCGCGTCCCGAAGCCCTTGTTGTCCGTGGGCGTCACGGGCGGGCCGCCGGCTTCGCGCCACTCGAAAGCCACCCGCTCGTCGCCCGCCGGAGCCCGACGAATGCTCACGCGCCCCTCGGTGTTCGAAAGCGCTCCGTACTTGGTCGCGTTGGTCGCCATCTCATGCAGCAGCAGGCCCATGCCGACCGCGACGGTGCTTTCGATGTATTCGCCATCGAGCGTCGCATCGCGGTCGAACCGGCTGAGGTCGAAGGGCGCGAGCGCCTTTTCAATCACCCCCGACAGTTCGACGGTGTGACCGCCGGTGGCCGTCACGAGGTCCTGCGACGCGGCCATTGAATGTAGCCGCCCCATCAGCACGTCCGTGAATTTCTCGACCGAGTTCATGCCTCGGGCCGTCTGGCCGACGATCGAGGCGATCACCGAGATGAAATTCTTGGCGCGGTGGGCCAGCTCGCCGGTGAGCAGGTTGCGGCGCTCGTCCGCCGCGCGGCGCTCGGTGACGTCGAGCGAGGTGCCGACCAGCAGACGCGGGCCCTGCTCGTCGCGAATCACCCGACCGCGGGACAGCACCCAGCGGATATCGTCGGCCCGCGTGACGATGCGATATTCGGCGAAGAAGTCCCCGTCCTCGTCCCGTGCTCTGCGAAAGGATTCGCGAACCAGCTCGCGATCCTCCTCGGCCACCAGGTCCATGTAGATCTGCAGGGTGACCGGACTCTCGGGCGCCAGCCCGAAAAGGCGCCGGTTGCGGTCCGACCAGGTGAGCGCGTCCGTCCGCAGGTCGACTTCCCAGAAACCGAGGTCCGTCGCCTCGACGGCGACCTCGACGCGACGCCGCTGTTCCTCGAGCTCGGACGCCATCTTGCGGCGGTCGGTGACGTCGATCTGAAGACCGTCCCACAGCACCCGGCCGTCAGGTTGGGGGCGCGGCATGGAGGCGATCCTCTGCCAGCGGACCATGCCGTCCGGTCGCTGCATGGCCACCTCGACGTCGAAGGGCTGCATCAGGGCGATCGACTGCGCCTCGGCGGCAGCGAAGGCCTCGCGATGTTCGGGAAGGATCAGGTTGTAGAGCGCCGCTGCGTTGGCCATCACCGCCTCGGGCTCGACGCCGTTCACCGCAAAGCAGCGCGGACCGACGAACGTGAAGCGGCGCCCGCCCTCCGGCGATGTCTCGATCTGAAAAGCCATGCCGAGCGAACTGGCGTCCGCAGAGGCCCGAATGATCGGGCCTCCCGGACTTGGCTTATCGCCCGACACGTCCACTGGCTTCCACACGCCCATCCTCAACCCGTCCACTGTGTCGCGGTAGGAGTCGCCCGGCAATAACAGAAGTCATCCAGCCCAGCTTTGTGCCCAGGCGTGCGGCCGATCGCCTCAAGTCTTTGGAAGGATGATAACTTTGTCCGGAAGCTCGTTCGGATTGTCGCCTTCCGTGGGAGGGAAACGCTCGGCCAGGACATCGGCGCAGAGCCCGATCGCGGCTGCGAATCCAGCCGCCGGCTCGCCGCGCTTCAGGCCCTCCGTCAGGGCCGCCATGGCCCGGTCCCAGACCTTCGGGTCCACGTGCTGTGCGATGCCCTCGTCGGCGATCAGTTCGGCCATCCGCTCTCCCAGCGAGACGAAGATCAGGACGCCTGTCCGTTCGCGGGTCAGGTGCAGATTCTTGGCCAGGAACTGTTCGGCCGCGCGCCGCCGCACACGGACGCGCTTCAGCCGGTGAGGCGTCAGGGCGCGGCGCACCGTCGGGATCGCCACGATCAGGGCGGTCGCCACGAAGAGCACGCCTTGCAGCACGATCGTGCCGACCAGCGCGCTGCGCACCGCGGCCTCGATGGCCTCGCCCACCTGCGCCGCGCTCCAGGTCGCGAAGAAGTCCGGGATGCTCACGTGGACGCCGGCGATCAGCAGGATGGCGGGCGCCAGCAGCGCCACGCCGCCGGCCCAGGCCAGAGGCGTCTCGCCGTAGTCCGAGCTCTCCTCGGCGACCACGCAATAGATCTCGCCCGTCGTGCGGGTTTCGGCCTCCTGGACCGCGGCCTCGATGGCCGAAAGATCGGTTGGGCTCAGCGTCTGCATCACCAGCTCCCCGACGAACCGCCGCCGCCGAACGAGCCGCCCCCGCCGCCGCCGAAACCACCACCGCCGCCACCGCCGAAGCCGCCACCGCCCCCCCAGTCGTCTCCGCCGCCGCGCCGGCCGCTGGACGACAGCAGCAACGGCAGCAGCCACCACAGGCCCCCGCCGCCTCGGCGTCCACGGCGCCCGAAGACTCCCAGCACGCCGCTCAGCACCCAGAACAGGATGAAGATGACGAAGAAGACCGGGATATGCGCGCTGCTCGGGCCGCGCTGCTGCACGCGCGGCTGGTCGGCCGCCTGCTGCGCCACCGCCTGCGCCTGATCGGCCGGCAGGGCGAGCTGCTGGATTATCGACTCGGCGCCGTCGACGATCCCCTGCTCCATCCGGCCCTGCTTGAACTGCGGCAGGACCTTGGTCTGCAGGATCACGCTTGTGAGTGCGTCGGTGAGCACCGGTTCGAGCCCATAGCCCACCTCGATGCGGACCTTCCGCTCCTTCGGCGCGACCAGCAGGATGACGCCATCGTTGACGCCCTTCTTGCCGAGCGCCCAGGTGCGGCCGAGCTGATAGCCGTAGTCCTCGATCTCATAGCCCTGCAGGTCGGGCACCGTGGCCACCACCAGCTGATGGCCCGTCTGGGCCTCCAACTGGGCCAACTCGCCGTCCAGCTTCTGCGCCGTCTCCGGCGACAGCACATGGGCGTTGTCCACCACCCGCCCGGTCAGCGGCGGGAACTTGGGCGCGGCAAAGGCCACGCTCGCCATCGCGAGGACGGCGAGGATCAGGACCGTGAGCCCTCCCCCGAGCCGGGGGAGGGACAGGCGGATTGTCGTCACTTCGTCGCCGGGGCGGCGGGCGGCAGGGCCGCGGCCGCCGGGGCGGCGGGCGCGTCGAAGCTGACGCTGGGCGCGTTCTGCGAGGCTTCCGTCGCCGAGAACAGAATCATCGGCTTGGAGCTCGCGTACATGGTCTTGGCGAAGAACACCTGCGGGAAGGTGCGCAGCGTCGTGTTGAAGTCGCGCACCGCCTCATTGTAGTCGCGCCGCGAGATGGCGATCCGGTTCTCGGTGCCCTCGAGCTGGCTCTGCAGGGCCATGAAGTTGGTGTTCGACTTCAGGTCCGGATAGTTCTCCTGCAGCACGCGGAAGGGCGCGAGCGCCAGGCTGACGTTGTTCTGGGCGGCCTGGTAGCGCTGGAAAGCGGCCGGATCGGTGGTGATCTCCGGACCCGACGGGACGCGAACGGCGCCGGCGCGGGCTTCGGACACGCCGATCAGCACCTTGCTCTCCTGGGCGGCGTAGCCCTTCACGGTCGAGACCAGGTTCGGGATCAGGTCGTTGCGGCGCTGGTACTGGTTCTGCACCTCCGCCCACTGGGCCTTGGCCTTTTCTTCCTTGGTCGGAATGGTGTTGACCCCGCAGCCGGCGATCAACAGAGGCGCCAGCACGATCATGGCGGCGCGCGCGAAACGGGCTTTGAAAGTGGTCACGTCGTGGGGCTCCCCAAAAAACCAAGTCAAACTTGGTCGTTGCGTTATTTGGCCCTCTGATTCATCCAGCGCAACGGCAATACCCATGACACTTCCGTAAGGTCTTCCCCCGATGGCGCAGGCCCGCCCCTACTACGCCGACAAGGGTCTGAGCGCGGTCTTCTACGACGCGGTCACCGGCGCCGACGCGCGGCTGGAAGGCGACCTCGACGTCTATGCGAAGCTCGCGCCGGCCGACGGCTCGGTGCTGGAACTGGGATCCGGGACGGGCCGCGTGGCGATTGCGCTCGCCGAGCGCGGCTTCCAGCTGACCGGCGTCGAGATCGCGCCCTCGATGCTGGCCCAGGCCCAGGCCAAGCGCGCAGCGCTCGATCCCGAGACCGCCGCCCGCATCTCGCTGCGCCGCGGCGACATGACGGCGCTCGACCTCAAGCGGACCTTCGACCTGGTCCTCTGTCCCTATTTCACCCTGGCCCACGTCCCGGCGGGCGCGGCCTGGCGCAACACCTTCGCCACCGCCGCGCACCACCTGCAGCGCGATGGGTTGGCGGCGTTCCACCTGCCGCTGCTGGAGCCCATGCGCGCGCCCGGCCCAGCCAATCCCGACCTGCCGGTGATGGATCGGGCGTTGGAAGGCGGCCGTCGCCTGCAGCTCTATGTCCGTGAACGCAGCTTCCGCGAAACCATCGGCCGCCTGGACCAGGTCATCGAATACGTCGAGCGCGGAGCCGAGGGGCAGGTCCTGCGCCGATCCTACGAGCGACTCACCTACTACCTGGCCGATCCCGAACCCCTGGCCGCCGCCGTCGGCCTGGTGAAACACCAGGCGCCCATCGAGCTCGGCGGCGTCGGCGAGATCTGGATTTTCCGGAAGGCTTAGGTCCGCGTCGCGAACTCGGCGTCGCCGGTTGCGGCCACCACCTGGTCGTCGAAGCTGGCGTGGGCGGAGGTGTAGAGGTGGTGGTAGAGCCCGCCGCTCGCCATCAGCTGGTCGTGCGATCCCTGCTCCAGGATCCGGCCCTGCTGCAGGACGATGATCCGGTCGGCGTCGCGGATGGTGCCCAGGCGGTGGGCGATCACCATGCAGGTGCGGCCTTCGAAGAGGACCTTCAGGGCCTTCTGGATCGCCTGCTCGGTGAAGCTGTCGATGTTGGCGGTGGCCTCGTCGAGGATCAGGATCTGCGGGTCGGCCACCAGCGCCCTGGCGAACGAGATCAACTGCCGCTGGCCCACCGAGATATTGCGGCCCCGCTGCCCCAGCTTGGTGTCGTAGCCGTCCGGCAGCCGCATGATGAAGTCGTGGGCCGCCACCGCCTTGGCCGCCGCCACGATGTCGTCGCGCGTTGCGGAAAGCGTGTTGTAGCGGATGTTTTCCTCGATCGTGCCGGTGAACAGGAAGGGCTCCTGCAGCACCATGCCGATCCGCCGGCCCAGGCTGTCCAGGGTCACGTCGCGCACGTCGATCCCGCCCACCAGCACGCGGCCCTCGTCGACCTCGTAGAACCGGTGGGTCAGCGCGATGATCGAGGTCTTGCCCGACCCCGTCGGCCCGACCAGGGCCACCACTTCGCGCGGGCGGACCTTGAACGTCACATCGTGCAGGATCGGCCGGGCCGGGTCGTAGCCGAAGGTCACGTTCTGGAACTCGACGGTCGGCTCGAAGGTCTCCAGCGCGCTGGCGTCCGGCTTGTCCTTGATGGTGATCGGCACGTCGAGCACCTCGAAGATCCGATACCCCGCCGCCATCGCCCGCTGCATGATCGTGTACTGCATGCTGAGCATCCGGACGGGATCGAAGAACCGCTGCACATAGAGGACGAAGGCGACCATCACGCCGACGTCCAGCCGGCCTGCGATCACCGCGTCGCCGCCGACGATGATCACGATGGCCATGGCCAGGCCCGTCAGCACGTCGACGGTCGGGGTCATGATTCCGCTCATCCAGGCGGCGCCGGTCTGGTCGCGGAAGTTCTCCTGGGCCTTCTCGGCATAGAGCTCGTAGTTGAGCTGCTCGCGGCGGGTCTCCTGCACCGTACGGATGCCGTTGATGTTCTCCGCCAGCGCCGAGTTGGCCGTGGAGGAGGCGTCGCGGGCCTTCCGGAAGCTCTCCTTGGAATAGGGCAGCCAGACCGCGCGGATGGCGATCAGCGCCGGCAGCACGGTCAGCGTCAGGAGCCCCAGCTGGAGGTCCATCGAGAGCAGCACCGCGGCGATGCCGATCAGCATCACCATGTCGCCGAGCGCGCCGGTGGTGGTCTCCAGGAATTCCTGCAACGCGCCCACGTCGCCCTGCAGCCGGGCCATGATCCGGCCGACGTGGGTCTTGTCCATGAAGCTCAGCGAGACGTCCTGGAAGTGGGCGAACATCGCGCGGCGGATGTCGAAGATCACCCGCTGGGCCAGCCGTTGCGACAGCCACTGCTCGGTGAAGAACATCGCCGTGTACACGCCGGCCATCACCGCGAAGGCGATCAGCGTCTGCTGGAAGCGCGCCGCGTCGTGCTTGACCACGCTGTCCACCGCCCGGCCGATCAAGAGCGGGATCGAGACCTGGCTCGCCGCCGAGACCAGCACCGCGATCTGGGCGATCACGAACATCTTCCGATGCGGCCCGAGGTAGCTGAAGAACCGCCGCGCGATCTTCGTGTCGAACACGCCGAAGACGTCGTCACCCTCTGGCGAGCCCAGCGACGCTCGTGGAGTGCGTCCGGTCCGCTGCGTCTGGTCGGCGGTCGTCTCGCTCACGCCTCCACCTCCTCAGGCGCGGCCTCGTCCAGGGTGGCCGCGGCGTCGGAGCGGCTCTGCAGCTCGTAGAGGTCGGCGTAGGTCCCCCCATGGGCCAGGAGCTCGGCGTGGCTTCCCCGCTCGACGATCCGGCCCTCGTCCAGCACCACGATCTCGTCGGCGTGCATGAGCGACGACAGGCGGTGGGCGATGATCACCGTCGCCTTGGTCTCGGTGGCCTTGGCCAGCGCCTCGCGGACCTTGCGCTCGGTGACCGCGTCGATGGCCGCCGTGCTGTCGTCGAAGACCATAACGCCCGGGCCCGGCACCACGCCGCGCGCGATGCTCATCCGCTGCCGCTGGCCGCCGGAAAGCGCCACGCCGCGCTCGCCCACCCGCGTCTCGTAGGAACCGGGAAGGCCCGCGATGTGGTCATGGATCTGGGCGGTCTTGGCGGCCCCGACGATGCGCTCGTCCTCGGCCCAGGGATCGGCGTAGGCGACGTTGTGGCCCACCGAGGCGTCGAACAGGAACGCCTCCTGCTGCACCAGGCCTACGTATTCGCGGAGGCTGGCCAGCGTCACCTCGCGCACGTCCTGCCCGTCGATGGTGATGCGCCCGCCGCTGACGTCGTAGAAGCGCGGGATCAGGTTGGCGATCGTCGACTTGCCGCTGCCGGGCGGTCCCACGATCCCCAGGGTGCGGCCGGGCCGGACCTCGAAGCTGATGTCGCTCAGCACCTGCTTGCCGTCCGGGTCGTAGCGGAAATCGACGTGCTCGAAGCGCAGCACGCCCTTCTCCGCCGCCAGCGGCTTCGCGCCCGGCGCATCGGCGACCGTGGGCTTCAGGTCGAGGATTTCGAAGACCCGGGCGCCCGACGAGGTCGCTCGCGCCATGGCGTTGAAGATCATGGCGATCTGCCGGATCGGCGCCTGCAGCAGTGTCATGTAGGTGAGGAACTCGGTGAGCCGGCCCACCGTCATCTCGCCCGCCAGAACCTTGGTCCCGCCGTACCAGAGCAGGAGGCCCAGCGAGGCGTTGTAGCTGATCATCATCCAGGCCACGCCGCGGAACCGCAGGGTGATCCGCTTGTACTGGAAGGCCAGCACCTCCTGCGAGGCGGTGTCGAACTTGGAGAGCTCGAAGCGGCGGCCGGCGAAGGCGCGGACCACGCGGATGCCCTGGAGGTTCTCCTCCATGGTCAGCGTCAGCCCGCTCATCATCTGCTGGACCTTCAGCCAGGTGACCCGCAGCAGGAAGCCCATCCGGGCCAGCGCCACGCCGGCGACGGGCACGAAGCCCAGGCCGATCAACGCCATCACCGGGTCGGTGTCGATCATCATGTAGGCCGCGAAGCCCAGGAGCAGGCTGAGCGACAGCGCCGGCTGCATGGCGCCCTGGATGAACGCGCGGCTGCCCTCCAGGTCCAGCATGCCGCGGGTGATCAGGTCGCCAGAGTGGACCTTGTCGTGGAAGCCGAACGACAGGCGCTGCAACTGCTGGAAGAAGGCGAGCCGCAGGTCGTAGGCCACCTTCTGGCTCAGGTATTCCGAGTAGTAGGTCGAGGCCATGGTCAGGAAGCCCCGCGTGGCGGTGGCCAGGATGACCAGCCCAGCGCTGACCAGCAGGGCATGCTTCGCCGCATCCGCGTGGGCCGAGCCTTCGCCCAGGAGATGGGCCGCCTGGTCCACCGCGCGGCCAAAGAGGCGCGGCAGCGTCAGGCTCGCCGCGACGCCGATCAGGGACGTCACGGCGATCAGCGCCACCCGACCCGGATAGCGGAACGCCAGCCCGGCGATCCGGGCCAGCACCATAGGCATGGCCGTGACGTCAACCGCCGGAGCACCAGACGGCGACGCCCCCCGCCCATTGGGGGGCGAATCGGTCATCTCAAATTTTCCATCTGCTATGCGCCGCATTCTGAGGCGCCGGACGGAGCTAGGCCAGCCCGGGTTTTGAGGGACGTGCGGGACCGGAATCGTCAGGCCCGCTCAGGTAACAGCGGTTCACCCAAGGGAATTGTCGCCCGCGTTCTCTCATGTGATGGTGCTGACCGAGGTCCCCTGACCAGCGGGCGCGGATCATTTCATCCCGCCTTCGGGGAGCCTCCAATTAGCAATTGCGCGCCGTCAAACTCAGGCGCCTGGGAGGATTTGATGGAAGACTTGAAGGATCGCGTCAGTCTCGATGAGCGGCTGGGCGCCGCGGCCGTGAACGGCATGACCTTGGCGGTCTGGGCCGAGGTGCAGGGCGACAAGACCTTCATCCACAATCCCGACGGGACCTCGCGCAGCTTCGCCGGGGTCAACGCCAACGCCAATCGCATCGTGCGCCTGCTGCGGGCCAAGGGGCTGAAGTCCGGCGACAGCGTAGCCCTGGTCTGCTCCAACCGCGCCGAGTTCGTCGAGGTCATGGCCGCGACGCGGCGGGGCGGCTTCCGCATGACGCCGGTGAACTGGCACCTGACCGCCGACGAGGTCGCCTACATCATCAAGGACTGCGAGGCGAAGGCGGTGTTCGCCGAAGCCCGCGTCGCCACCGCCGGCCCGGCGGCGGCCGAATGCCCCGACCTGCTGGTCAAGGTCGCCATCGGCGGCGATATCCCCGGGTTCCTGAACTATGACCGCGAACTCGCCGCCCAGGACGGCGCCGACATCGGCGATCCCGTGCTGGGCAATCAGATGATGTACACCTCAGGCACCACCGGCCGGCCGAAGGG
>JBOHKZ010000383.1:0-5742 GCA_050729355.1 Phenylobacterium sp.
GAGCCTGTCCGTGCAGGGACCCTTCAATATCTCCGTCTGGGGCGGGCGCGATCCTGCCCGGGTGACGGAGTTGACGCGCCACCGCTTCGGGGCGGCGCCGCCGATCAGGGCCGTCGCCCGGCCGGAAGACGCCATCGCAGCGGCCCGCGCCCCGTGGGGCGTCGGCGTCGGCGCCGTGACCGCCGACAGCGCCTGGTGGGGCCGGCTGCTCGCCGAGCCGAAGCTGAAGGTGTTCGCCGCCCTGCCCTGCCTCTACGCCTGGGGCCCGCTTTCGGCCCTGGCGGTGGCGGAGGTGGAGGTCGAGCCCACGGGCAATGATCACACCTTTTGGGTGACCGACGCCGCGCAGTCTTCCGGGGCGATCGAGAGCGCGCTCAGCCGCGACGGCGTCGCGGCGACGCTGCTGGTCGAGGCCGGCGGCCTGAAGCTCTTCATGCTGTCAGGCTTCTATCAGAGCGACGATCCGCGCCTGGCGCGCGCGCCAGGACGGCTTTCCGGCGTCATCGGGGCTGCGCCCGCGCCGTTGGACGTGTAAGAGGCGGACCTCCCGCCGCCAGGCTTCACCACGTCCGCAAGTTTCCCGAATGTCCGAGACCGCTCCTCCCGCCGACCGCGCGCGCTCGCCGAAGCCGCTGCCGAAGCCGGGCCTGATGGACATCCACGCCTATGTGCCGGGCAAGGCCAAGGTGGAAGGTTTCGCCGAGCCGATGAAGCTCTCGGCCAACGAAAACGCGCTGGGCTCCAGCTCGAAGGCCCGCGAGGCCTACGCCCAGGCCATCGAGAACCTGCACATGTATCCCGACCCGGGAGCGGCGATCGTGCGCAAGGCGATCGCCGAGCGCTACAAGCTCGAACCCGAGCGCCTGATCTTCGGCTGCGGTTCGGACGAGGTGTTCCAGATCCTCAACCAGGCCTACCTCGAGCCCGGCGACAACATCGTCCAGGGCGCCCACGGCTTCGCGGCCTTCGCCATCGGCGCCAAGGCCTGCCAGGCCGAGGTGCGCATGGCGCCCGAGCCCGGCTACCGCATCGACGTGGACGAGATGCTGGCCTGCGTGGACGAGCGCACCCGGATCGTCTTCCTGGCCAATCCCGGTAACCCGACCGGCACCTGGATCCCGTTCTCGGAGGTCCGCCGCCTGCACGAGGCCCTGCCGCCCAGCGTGGTGCTGGTGCTGGACGGGGCCTATGGCGAGTTCGCCCTCGATCCGGGGTTCGACGACGGGCTGGAGCTGGCCCGACGCTCGACCAACGTCGTGGTCACCCACACCTTCTCCAAGCTGCACGGCCTGGCCGGCCTGCGCATCGGCTGGGCCTATGCGCCGGATGAGATCGTCGCGGCCTACGACCGTATCCGGCCGCCGTTCAACACCTCGATCCCGGCGCAGCTCGCCGCCGTGGCGGCGCTGGGCGACGAGGAATTCCAGCAGGCCTCGATCGCGCTGACCGAACAGTGGCGGCCGTGGCTGGCGCAACAGCTGGGCGGCCTGGGACTGGAAGCCGTGGGCCCGTCGGCGGCCAACTTCGTGCTGGTGGGTTTCCCCAAGACGCCGGGCAAGACCGCCCGCGAGGCCGAGGCCTTCCTGGCGAGCCGCGGCATCCTGGTGCGCGGCGTCGGCGGCTATGGCCTGCCCGACCACCTGCGGATGACCATCGGCCTGGAAAACCAGAACCGTGCGCTGATCGACGCGCTCGCCGACTTCATGCGGGCCTGACCCATGAGCGGGATCGTCTACGCCAAGATGGCGGTGATCGGTTGCGGGCTGATCGGCTCGTCGGTGATCCGCGGCGCGCGCGCCGCCGGCGTCGTGGGCGAGATCGCGGTGGCGGACGCTTCACCTCAGGCGCGTGAGCGGATCGCGGCGCTGGGCTTCGCCGACAGTGTGACCGACGACCCGGCGCAGGCCGTGCGCGACGCCGACCTGGTGGTCTTCGCCGTGCCGGTGATGGCCATGGGTTCGGCCGCGAAGGCCGCCGCGCCGGGACTGAAGGCCGGCGCCACGGTCACCGACGTGGGCTCCGTGAAGGGCGCCGTCTCCGAGGCGCTGGCCGGCGCAGTCTCCGACGACGTCTTCGTCATTCCCGGCCATCCGATCGCCGGGACCGAGCAATCGGGCCCCGACGCGGGCTTCGCAGAGCTCTTCCACAACCGCTGGATCATCCTGACGCCGCAGGTTCGGGCCGACGCCCCCTACGGCGAGGCGGTGGCGCGGCTGACGGCGTTCTGGACCGCGCTCGGCTCCAACGTCGAGACCATGGACGCCGGCCACCACGACCTGGTGCTGGCCGTCACCAGCCACCTCCCCCACCTCATCGCCTATAACATCGTGGGCACCGCGGCGGACCTGGAGGAGGTCACCCAGGCCGAGGTGATGAAGTACTCGGCCGGCGGTTTCCGCGACTTCACCCGCATCGCCGCGTCCGACCCGACCATGTGGCGCGACGTCTTCCTGTCCAACAAGGAGGCGGTGCTGGACGTGCTGGGGCGGTTCACCGAGGACCTGCAGGCGCTCTCGCGGGCCATTCGCTGGGGCGAGGGCGACAAGCTCTTCGAACTGTTCAGCCGCACGCGGGACATCCGCCGCGGGATCATCGCCGCCGGCCAGGAAAGCGCCGAGCCGAACTTCGGCCGCGACCACCGCCCCCCGGACGACGCGGACACAAAGCCGCAATAGTTGTCGCGTCCCATGCCGGCCCTCAAAGTTGGAGAGACGCATGCGTAACCTGATCCTCGCCGCCAGCGCCGCCGCCCTGCTGGCCAGCGCCGGAGCCGCCGCCGCGCAGCAGCAGATGCCGGCGCCCGCCGACATCATCAAGCAATGGGACAAGGACGGCGACGGCGCCGTTTCGAAGGACGAATGGACCGCCGCCGGCCGCCCGGCCGAGCGCTTCGACATGGTCGACGCCAACAAGGACGGCAAGATCAGCGTCGAGGAGCTGACCGCGGCCATGAAGGCCATGCAACAGCGCCAGGGCGGGTAAGATCGACTTGGGCGGGGGTGAGGAACGTACCGGATTCGAGGCGCTGACGGCGGCCGGCGCGGACAACGCGGCGGCCAGGGCGCTGGCGGTCCGGCTGAAGGAAAAGGTCGACGCGGCGAGCTTGAAGTCGCTCGCGGCGCTTTGGCTGCACGCCGCTGCGGCCTCGCCCGAACGGGTGGTCGGCGTCTATGACGCCGCCGCCGAGGGCTGGCTCGGCTCACCCGTCGGCGGGCCGGCCGTCCGACTGCCCGAGACCTCGCCCGAACCGATCCCGCCGGCCTTCTGGGACGGGCTGTGGAGCCTGCTGGAAGAGGCGCCGGCCAAGCTGGACGCCCCCAATCTAACCACCCGCACCGCGGCGCTGGCCGGCTTGGTCTCGCCCAACGTCCAGACCAGGGCGGCGCGCGCCGCCATGGCCTATCCAGGCGTGCGGACCGCCGCCGCGCAGGGCGTGCCGCGGCGGTTCACGCTGGAGGCCCTGGCGCAGTGCCCGATGGGCTCGCTGGGCGGCGCGTTCCACAGCCTGATCGTCGACAACGGCTTCGACCTCGAGGTGCTGGACCGCGAGGCTCTGGGCCTGGACAAGCTGCCGCCGCCGCTGGGCTACCTGAACGCGCGGATCCTGCAGTGCCACGACCTGTGGCACATCTTGGGGGGCTACCAGACGACTGCCCTGCACGAGGTGGCGATCTCGTCCTTCCAGCTCGGCCAGTTCGGCCACCACTACTCCTCGATGTTCCTTGGCATGGTGCTGACCCGGGTGGCGTTCGAGCGGCCGGAGGGCGGGCCGCTGATGCTTGACACGATCCTCTCGGGCTGGGCGCACGGTCGGCGCACGCCGCCGCTGCTGGGCGTCGACTGGCCGGCGATCTGGGACCTGCCGACAGCCGAGGTCCGCGCCAAGCTGGGGGTCCAGCCCTACGTCTCGCCCTGGCCCGCCGACATCTTCGAGCAGCTCTCCGCCGCCGCCTGATCTTGCGTTGCTGGATATTCACCCATATAGGTGAATAATGCTTGACGAGACGCTCCATGCCCTGGCCGATCCGACGCGGCGCGCGATCCTGCAGCGGCTGAGCGAGGGCGAGGCCAGGGTGACCGAGATCGCCCGGCCGTTCGCGATCTCGCTGAACTCGGTGTCGAAACACATCCAGATGCTGGAGCGCGCCGAACTCGTCAGGCGCCGCCGCGAAGGGCGCGAACACATCCTCAGCCTCAACCCCGGCCCGCTCGACGAGGCGGCCGAGTGGATCGAGGCGCAACGCAAGCTCTGGAAATTCCGGCTGGGAACCCTCGACACGATCCTCAAGGAGACGCCATGACCGCAACTGCGCCCAAGACCGTCACCGTGCGGGTGACGCACCGCTACGACGCCTCGCCGGAGCAGGTGTTCGACGCCTGGCTGGACCCGAGGCTGGCCGGCCGTTTTGTCTTCGCCACGCCCACCGGCGAGATGGTCAGGGTGGAGATCGACGCCCGGGTCGGCGGCAAGTTCCGCTTCACCGACCGGCGCCCCGGCGAGGGCGACGTCGACCACGTGGGGACCTACCTGGAGCTCGATCGGCCCAGGCGCCTAGTCTTCGACTTCGTGGTCCCGAAGTACAGCCAGGAACGATCTGTCGTGGCGCTGGATTTCGCTCCGTCCGGCGGCGGCTGCGAGCTCACCCTCACCCACGAGGGCGTGCTGGAAGAGTGGGCCGAACAGACCAACGGCGGCTGGACGATGATCCTGGGCGTGCTGGAGAAGGTGGTTTAGCGGACGACCGGCGCCCCAGCACTCCACCAGCCTTTCTCGCCGCGCGAGCATGCGGCGACGGACGTCAGGAGCTCGGCGAAGCCGCTCTCCTCAAGCGCGGTGTCGAGGAGCAACCGGCCGTCGATCCTCACGCTCATCCACTTCGCGCTGGCGAGCGCGAGAAGCGACTGGCGGTCGAACGGCTTGTCCGTGGTCAAATATCTGCCGCTGGCGTAATGCGGCTTGAAGTCGAAGGCGTAGGAGTCGGTCTCCACCTTCCCCTTGCGGCCACGCGGCAGGTCCGCGCCGTGCGACCCGACGGTCAGTCCCGGGCGGCCGGCTGCGGAGAGGATCTGCAATTGGAGGTCGCCGTCCAACTCCGCCTGGGCGACGCAAACGGCCGGATCATTAGTGGTGACGATCGCCCAGAGCCCCTCCTTGTTGAAAACCGGCGCGTAGACCTGCGCGGTTTTCTCGGGGACGGGCGGCGCACCCACGCCCGCCCCCACCAGCCGCTCTTTCCGTTGGAGCAGTCGGCGGCGGCGGCGAGGGCGCCTGCGACACCGGTGTTTTCGACGCCGACCTCTAACAGTTGGCGACCGTCGAGCTGAACCGTCACGCCGCGGGCCAGACGGAGGGCTGCGAGAGCGCGGCCGTGGACATCCTCAAAGAAGAACAGCTTCCCGTTATCGGTGTAGAGCGGCTCGAAATCGAAGCTGTCGGCGTCGATGGTCAGCACGCCCTTCCTTCCCCGGCGCATCCGCTTGTCACCGCCCACGACGAAGTCCACGTGGCCCGGAGCGACCTGGACGATCAGCACCGTACCGTCGTCGGCAAGGATGCTAGCCATGCAGCTTTTGGCGTCCGCGTCGTCGCGACCGACCGTCCAGAAACCTTCCTTGTTAAGGCCGACGTCGGAGGCGGCGGATGGTGACGCTGCGAACAGAGTGGCCAGCGCAGCCAGCAGGGCGTAGGCGCGCCGCGAAATGCTCATGAGAATCCCCCCGGACGATCAAGCTGTGTATTGC
>JBOHKZ010000384.1:0-2839 GCA_050729355.1 Phenylobacterium sp.
CGCCCAGACAGGCGCCGAGCCTGAGAGCCGCACCGAGGTTTTGCGGAATGTCCGGTTGAAAAAGGGCCAAACGCATTCTAAGCGATCCGCGACGGGTTAGGCCGGGCTCTGATAGACGAATCAAAGAAGTGCATGCGCGTAGCTTCGCAGGTGCTTCCGGTTCGTGCGTCCCGTGCTCGCCTGCCGTGAGATTAAAGGCCTTACCAGAGCGTCTGGAAGGGTCCAAAGGCTGGGCGCCTCCCAATCGATAGGGGGGCTAAAATCGAAGGGTAGCTTTAGGTGGCCGACACCGTCGTGGGCGCAAATCCCGATCCGCATGCTTCGGGTGAAGATCCGAACCGTCGCGACTTCATTCATATCGCCGCCAGCGTCGCGGCGTTGGGCGCCGTCGGCGCCCTGGCGTGGCCGCTCATCGATCAGATGAACCCGGCCGGCGACACGCTCGCACTCGCCTCGATCGAATTCGACCTCTCCAAGGTCGTCGAAGGCCAGCAGGTGGTCGTGAAGTGGCGCGGCAAGCCCCTGTTCGTCCGGTATCGGACGGCCAAGGAAATCGAAGCCGCGATCAAGGACGATCACGCCGACATGCGTGACCCGGCGACGGACGAGAGCCGCCACAAGCCCGGCAAGGCGCAATGGCTGATCCTGATCGGCACCTGCACCCACCTGGGCTGCGTGCCGACCTTCGGCGGCGGCGAGTACGGCGGCTGGTTCTGCCCCTGCCACGGCTCGGTTTACGACACCGCCGGACGCATCCGTAAGGGCCCGGCGCCGCTGAACCTGGTGTTGCCCGACTACGCCTTCCTCTCCGACAGCAAGATCAAGGTGGGCTGACGATGAGCGGACACTCAACTTACGAGCCGAAGACCGGCTTCGAGCGTTGGCTGGACATGCGCCTGCCGATCGTGCGGCTGGCCTATGACAGCGTCGTCGCCTTCCCGACCCCGAAGAACCTCAACTACTGGTGGACCTTTGGCGGGATCCTGGCCTTCTGCCTCGGCATCCAGATCGTCACCGGCATCGTGCTGGCCATGCACTACGTGCCGCACGTCGACTACGCCTTCAATTCGGTCGAGCGGATCATGCGCGACGTCAACTACGGTTGGCTGATCCGCTATGTCCACGCGAACGGGGCCTCGATGTTCTTCATCGCGGTCTACATCCACATGTTCCGCGGCCTCTACTACGGGTCCTACAAGGCCCCCCGCGAGGTGCTGTGGATCCTGGGCTGCGTGATCTACCTCCTGATGATGGCCACGGCCTTCATGGGCTACGTGCTGCCCTGGGGTCAGATGAGCTTCCACGGCGCGGTCGTGATCACCAACCTGTTCGGCGCGCTGCCGGTGGTCGGTCCTTCGATCACCACGTGGCTGTGGGGCGGGTTTGCGGTGGACGATCCGACGCTGAACCGCTTCTTCTCGCTGCACTACCTGCTGCCGTTCATGATCGCCGGCGTCGTCGGCCTGCACATCTGGGCGCTGCACGTGCCGGGCAACAACAACCCGACCGGCGTGAACGTGAAGTCGGCCGAGGACACCGTGCCCTTCCACCCGTACTACACGGTGAAGGACGGCTTCGCGGTTTCGGTCTTCGTGCTGATGTTCGCGGTCTTCGTGTTCTACATGCCCGACGCGCTTGGCCACTCCGACAACTACATCAAGGCGAACCCCCTGGTGACGCCGACGCACATCGTGCCGGAGTGGTACTTCCTGCCGTTCTACGCGATCCTGCGGGCGCTCCCGGACAAGCTGATGGGCGTGCTCGCCATGTTCGGCGCCATCGCCAGCCTGTTCGTCCTGCCCTGGCTGGACACCTCCAAGGTGCGCTCCATGCGCTACCGCCCGACCGCGAAGCTCTACTTCTTCATCTTCGTGCTGGCCTGCATCGCGCTGGGCTTCTGCGGCGCGAAGCTGCCGGACGACCAGGTGATCCCGGGCTTCACCAGCTTCCAGCTGATGGACGCGGACCTGAACAGCTTTGTCTGGCTCTCGCGGATCGCCGCCCTCTATTACTTCGCCTATTTCTGGGTGATCACGCCGCTGCTGGGCCTCACCGAGACCCCGCTGCCGGCGCCGGAGTCGATCTCCTCGCCCGTCCTGTCGCATCCCGCCACCACGCCCACGGGCGCCGTGGCGTCGCCTGAAAAGAGGGGTTGAGCCTAATCATGCTGCGCAAAGGTTTGGCGCTGGCGGCGCTTGGGCTCGCCTTCCTCGCGGGTCCCGCGCTCGCCTCCAGTCACCCGAAGGAGCCGAAGGACGTCCACTGGTCGTTCGAAGGTCCGCTGGGCAAGTTCGACAAGGCCCAGCTGCAACGGGGCTACAAGGTCTATCGGGAGGTCTGCTCGGCGTGCCACGCCATGGAGCAGATGAGCTTCCGTAACCTCGGGCAGAAGGGCGGGCCGTTCTACGATCCGAAGTACCCGAACCCCAACGACAACCCCTATGTGAAGTCGCTGGCCAAAGACATCCAGGTCAAGGACATCGACCAGGACACCGGCGACGTGATCCAGCGTCCCGGCACCTCGGCCGACAAGTTCCCGGCGCCTTTCCCGAACGAGCCTGCCGCGCGGGCTTCGAACGGCGGAGCCCTGCCGCCGGACCTGTCGCTGATCGCCAAGGCGCGTGAAGGCGGCCCGGCCTACGTCTACTCGCTGCTGACCGGCTACCAGACCCCGCCCGCGGGCCTGACGCTGACGCCCGCCCAGCACTACAACCCCTACTTCCCCGGCGACCTGAGCTCGGCCTGGCACGGTGCGGCGCACCATGTTCCGCAGGGCGGCGCGATCGGCAGCTGTGGGGCGAGCGCCCGCTGGCGGCGTCGGCGGCGGTCGGCGCGGTGC
>JBOHKZ010000385.1:0-3803 GCA_050729355.1 Phenylobacterium sp.
GTCCAGCAGGGCCCGGCGGAGCGCGGCGCGCTCGGCGCGGCCGAAGTCGCGCATGGCGCTGGCGCGGGCGAAGATGGTGTTCTGCAAACGCAGCAGGACGGCGCGGTCGCTGACTGGCGCCATCAGCCGGTCCAGCCGGTCGGCGACGTTGGGGGTCAGGCCGGCGTGCAGGGCGCGGCGGGTCAGTTCGGACGGCAGCACGACGCGCCCCTCCGAGAACGGATCAAGCGCCAGCGGCCCCTCCTCGGTCTCGATGCGCAGCAGGAAGTGGCCGGGGAAATCGACGCCCTGCACCGTCAGCCCGCATTTGCGCCCGGCGTGCAGGTAGAAGACGCCCAGCGCCACGGCCAGGCCCTTGCGCCGCTCGGCCACGGAGATGATGTCGGCGTTCTCGGGGTCCTCGTAGGTGAAGAGGTCGCCGCCGAGCCGCAGGTCGCCGGCCATGGTCTCGGCGATGGCCTCTTCGGCGCTCTCGCCCTTCAGCCGATGCGACAGGCGTTCGACCCCGATGGCGGCGAGGTCCATGGTGTACTTCGGATCGCGCGTCGGATCCTCGTGGATGGCGCAGGCCACGGCGGCTTCCAGCAGCGGGAAGTCGCCGTCCTTGGCCGCGCCGGCCTCCAACAGGATGGTTTCGGCCTCCTCGCGGCCCATGGATACTGCCCCTACTCACCCTTCCAGGCGTCGGGAATATGCCTAGGAAGCTTGCCGGGCGCGAGAGCCATAAGATCGAGGCGCACCGAGGCGCCTTGAAGGGCCGGCCGCCGCGCCGCCAGATTGGCGCCCGCCCGCCGCAGTCGTTCGCGCTGATCGAAGGTGACAGTCTCCAGCGCGGCCAGCAGGCTGGTGCGCCGCTTGACCTCCACGACGGCCAGCACGCCGCCCCGGATGGCCAGGAGATCGATCTCCGCCTGCGGGGTCTTCAGCCGGAAGCCGAGGATGCGGTAGCCCTTGGCCATCAGCCATAGCGCCGCCAGCACCTCGCCCCTGCGCCCGGAGAGCCGGGCCGCGGCGCCGCGCGCGGAACGGGCCTGGCTCACCGGCCCGCCCGCATTTCCATCGCCCGCTGGTAGACGTCGCGCCGCGACAGCCCCAGCGCCTTGGCCACCTCCGCCGCCGCCTCGGCGGGGCGCAGTCGGGTGAGCGCATCGGTCAGCGCCGTATCGATGTCGCCGGCGGTGGCTTCGACCTCGTGGCCGGGGGCCACGAGAATGACGATCTCGCCCTTGGGCGCATCGAGCTTGGGGTCGGCGGCGAGCGTGCTGAGCGGGCCGCGATAGAGGGTCTCGTAGAGTTTGGTCAGCTCGCGGCAGACCACGCCCTCGCGATCGCCGAACACCGCGGCCATGTCGGCGAGGCTCTGAGCCACGCGCGAGCCGCCCTCGAAGAACACCAGGGTGGCGCGGATCGGCGCGAGCTCTTCCAGGAAGGTCCGCCGCGCGGCGCTCTTCGGCGGCGGAAAGCCCGCGAACAGGAACCGGTCGGTGGGCAGGCCCGCGGCGGACAAGCCCGCCAGCAGGGCCGAGGGGCCGGGGATCGGGAACACCGGAAAGCCGGCCGCCGCGGCCTCGCGGACGATCCGGTAGCCGGGATCGGAGACCAGCGGCGTGCCGGCGTCCGAGACCAGCGCCACCCGCTTGCCCTGCGCCAACGCCTCCATCGCCCGGGCGCCGCCGCGCTCGGCGGCGTGCTCGTCATAGCGTTCCAGTTTCGCCGAGAGCCCGTAGGCCTGCAGCAGCTTGCCGGCCACGCGGGTGTCCTCGGCCAGCAGCAGGTCGGCGGCGTTCAGCACGTCGAGGGCGCGGAGCGTGATGTCCCGCAGGTTCCCGATCGGCGTCGCCACCACATAGAGCCCCGGCGCCAGCGGCGCGTCATCCAGGGCGGGCGGCGGAACGTTGCGGGCCATGCGGGGAGGGTTCGCTGGGATCGGCGGCGAAGGCAAGGGTTCTAACTTCCCCTCCCCGGTGGGGAGGGTGGACGAGACGAAGGCGCGTCACGTGGCCAGCTCGGTGGTCAAGCGGTCGAGGACCAGGCGGCCGGCGGGGGTGGCGCGGAGGCGACGGGGGTCGTTGGCCAGCACGCCCAGGGCGACGAGGTCGGCGATCTTGGCTGGGGGGATTTCCAGCGCGGCGATGTCGGCCAGCGGGACGCCCTCGGTGATGCGCAGGCCGCTGAGCAGGCGTTCTTCGGCGGCTTCGCGGGGGCTGAGGGCTTCTCGCTCCACGAAGCTGAACCCGGTCTCCGCGACACGGGCGATGTAGTCGGCCGGCCGGGCGGCGGCGCGGGTGGCTTCTCGGACGCCGGCGAGCGTGATGCGGCCGTGCGCGCCGGGGCCGGCGCCGACGTAGTCCAGGCCCTGCCAGTAGACGAGGTTGTGGCGCGAGCGGGCGGCCTCGCCGCGGGCGTGGTTGGAGACCTCGTAGGCATGGAAGCCTTCCGCCTCCAGCACGGCCTGGGTGGTGTCGAAGAGCGCCGCGCCGGCGTCCGGGTCGGGCGGAACCCAGGCGCCGCGCTTCACCGCGCGGTCGAAGGCGGTGCCGGTCTCGATGGTGAGCTGGTAGGGCGAGATGTGTTCTGCGCCCAGGGCGACGGCGCGGCGCAGTTCGTCGCCCCACGCCTGCGGCGTCTGGCCGGGGCGCGCATAGATCAGGTCGACGGAGAGGCGCGGGAACGCCCGGGTGGCCGCCTCCGTGGCGCGGATCGCGGTCGCGGCGTCGTGGTTACGGCCGAGGAAAGCCAGCGCGGCGTCGTCCAGCGACTGCAGCCCCAACGACAGGCGGTTCACGCCGGCGTCGGCGAAGCCCGCGAACCGCGCGGCCTCGGCGTCAGTGGGGTTGGCCTCCAGGGTGATTTCGAGGTCGGGCGCGGGCGACCAGAGCCGCCGAGCCGCCGCCACGATCTCGCCCGCCCAGGCCGGGTCCATCAGCGAAGGCGTGCCGCCGCCGAGGAAGATCGAGACCAGTCGGCGCGGGCCGGTGATCGCCGCCTGCGCCTCCAGGTCGGCGACGATGGCGCGGGCGAGGTACGCTTGCTCGCCGCCCGCCCGGTCCTTGAAGACGTTGAAGTCGCAGTAGGGGCATATCCGCGCGCAGTAGGGCCAGTGGATGTAGACCCCCAGGTCGGGTGGGCCCAGATCAGGCGTGGTCGTCACAAGAGCGCGGCCTTGAGCTTCACGAACGCCCGCGCCCGGTGGCTCATGCCGTCCTTCTGCAGGGCGGGCATCTCGCCGAAGGTCTGCTCGTGGCCTTCGGGCACGAAGATCGGATCATAGCCGAAGCCCAGGGTCCCGCGCGGCGGGAAGGTCAGCCGTCCGTCGATGCGGCCCTCGACCACCACCGCCGGCCCGCCCGGCCAGGCCACGGCGAGCGCCGAGGTGAACCAGGCCGTCATGTCGTCGGAGCCCACCTCTTCGAGCCGCTCCTCGACCTTGGCCATGGCCAGGCCGAAGTCCTTCGAGGGTCCGGCCCAGCGCGCCGAATAGATGCCGGGGGCGCCGTCCAGCGCGGCCACCGAGAGCCCGGAGTCGTCGGCCAGGGCCACCAGGCCGCTGGCGTCCGCCGCCGCGCGGGCCTTCAGCAGCGCATTGCCGACGAAGGTCTGCTCGGTCTCGTCCGGCTCGCCCAGACCCAGGTCGCCGGCGGTCACCAGCTCGAAGCGATTCTCCAGGATTTCCGCCAGCTCGCGCGCCTTGCCGGGGTTGTGGGTGGCGACCACCAGGCGCGTTCCCGGCTCGAGATTCAGCGCAATTGATTCACTACTTCTTTACGGCCCGGGGACAATAGCCGCCGGCCGTTCTGTTGCAT
>JBOHKZ010000386.1:0-8570 GCA_050729355.1 Phenylobacterium sp.
CGCCAGGCCCCTATCCGTGATCCGGCCATCGAACGAGAGGAACGGCGGCTGGCCGGGGAGCGCGTATCGTACATGGTGGATCATCCGCTGGCGGCGGCCGCCTACGGCCTCACCAGCCTGATAAATGCACCGCCATCTGCTCGAGACCGGGCGCTCATGGCGGGAGGCGCGGTTGACACAGTGCTGTTTGGAGCCGCGCCTCGGGGTGTGTCGATCCGTGGCCGCCCGACAAGAGTTCGAGGACAACCAGAGATCCCGAACCCGCGGCCCCCAATCAGATACGGAGAGCTCAACGGGAAGAAGCAAGCGACCGGCGCGACGGCTACCATAACGGCGTCCATGATCGGCGCCGGAACACGAGCCGATTGGCGGCAAACTCCGCCAGGCTGGCAAGGCAACGGTAGGACATACAACGAGGCGCGGGGCCACCTTATCGCCAAATTACTTGGCGGCCTGGGAGGCGAGCCGCGGAACCTGGTGACCCTAACGCATCGAGGCGCCAACGCACCCCAGATGTCGAATTTCGAAAGGGAGGCCGCGCGCAGAGCGCGCTCAGGGGAAGTAATCGAGTATTCCTCGCTTCCCCTTTACGGGGGTAGGGCGCTGCCGCCTGAGGCTGTCTTGCTGACGGCGCTTGGGTCGAGGGGCGCGCCGTCTGCGGCCCTCATACGCAATCCAGCGGGACGTGGCAGATGACGATTGAGGCGCTCCAGAGGGTACTTCCACCCCCGGCCGAGCCTTTCGAGGCGTTCAGTGGACCCTGGGAGCTAATCGAGGCCGAACTCGGGACGCCGCTGCCTCAAGATTACAAGGAATTCGTCCGGCTCTATGGCTCCGGATATTTCATGCAATTTCTCGGGATTGATGTGCCGAGATCACGGAATCCCAACGTACGACTAGAGCAGAGTGTGCGGACGATCGGCGATTATTTCGTCTGCGAAGATGACCCGCCCTATCCGTTGTGGCCGAACCCTGGCGGGCTTTTGCCGTTCGGCGGAACGGACAACGGCGACGACCTTTTCTGGCTTGCCCGTGGCGCGCCGGACGACTGGCGGGTGGTGGTCTATGACCGCGGCTTCGGGGAGTTCGAAGTATTCGATTGCGGCCTTACGGACTTCCTCGCTGGGCTCGCGACCGGGGAAATTCTGCCAAAGGAATTCCCTGAGGATTTGTTGCCGTGCGACTGCTTGTTCCAGCCGAACACCGACATCGACGGCTAGGAGGGCCTCAGCCCTCGGGGCGGCCTACGCTGGTGTAGGTGAAGCCGCGGCTGCGCATGTCGTCGGGTTTGTAGATGTTGCGCAGGTCGACCATCACCGGGCGGTTCATCAGGAGCTTGATGCGGTCGAGGTCGAGGGCGCGGAACTGGTCCCACTCGGTGATGATCACCAGCACGTCGGCGCCGGCGGCGACGTCATAGGGATCGTCCTTGAACTCCACGTCGCGCAGCAGTTGGCGGGCCTCGTGGGCGCCTTCCGGATCGAACGCCTGGACTCTGGCGCCGGCGGCCTGCAGGGCCGGCACGATGTCGAGCGAGGGGGCGTCGCGCATGTCGTCGGTGTTCGGCTTGAAGGTCAGCCCCAGGACGCCCACGACCTTGCCGGCCAGGTCGTCGCCGAGGGCGGCCCCGACCTTGCCGGCCATCGCCTTCTTGCGCGCCTCGTTGACCTTGACGGTGGTCTCGATGAGCTGGACCGGCGAGCCGGCGTCCTGGGCGGTCTTGACCAGGGCCAGGGTGTCCTTCGGGAAGCAGGAACCGCCGTAGCCCGGCCCGGCGTTCAGGAACTTGCCGCCGATCCGGCCGTCCAGGCCGATGCCCCTGGCCACCTGCTGCACGTCGGCGCCGACGGCTTCGCAGAGGTCGGCCATCTCGTTGATGTAGGTGATCTTCAGCGCCAGGAATGCGTTCGCGGCATATTTGATCAGCTCGCTGGTGCGCCGGCTGGTGAACACGATCGGCGTCTCGTTGAGGTAGAGCGGCCGATAGATCTCGCGCATCAGGGCGCGGGCGCGGTCGTCGTCGGTGCCGACCACGACGCGGTCGGGGCGCTTGAAGTCCTCGATAGCGGCGCCTTCGCGCAGGAACTCCGGATTGGAGACCACGGCGACGTCGGCGTCGGGCCGCACGCGCTTGAAGATGGCCTCGATCTCGTCGCCGGTGCCCACCGGAACGGTCGACTTGGTGACCACGACGGTGAAGCCGTCGACGAAGCCGGCGATCTCTTCGGCCGCGGCGTAGACGTAGGAGAGGTCGGCATGGCCATCGCCCCGCCGCGAGGGCGTGCCGACACCGATGAAGACGGCGTCCGCGCTCTTCACCGCCTCGGCGGCGTCGGTCGAGAAGAACAACCGTCCCGCCTTGACGTTCTGGGCGACCAGCAGGTCCAGGCCGGGTTCATAGATCGGGATGCCGCCGGCCTGCAGCCGCTCGATCTTGGCGGCGTCCTTGTCGATGCAGGTCACGGTGTGGCCGAAGTCGGCGAAACAGGCGCCGCTGACGAGGCCAACGTAGCCCGTCCCGATCATCGCTACGCGCATGCACGCCCCCTTGCCGTTCGGTTACGCGGCGCTTTCAGCACGCCGTAGGCCCGTGCGCTACCCGCTCCGAGCCAAGGCGCCAAATTTCTGATCGCCGCACAGGTCTTTGCCGTGAGGACGGTGAAGATTCCCTATGCGCGATGCAGCCGCCGCCCTACTCGCGCCGTTAACACCCGCAATGGATAGTGCGCCCCGCGTCAGAGAAGCCGCGGATCGCTCGGCGTCGCTGGCTTTTGTAAGGGCGTTTCCAATGCATCTTGAACGACGCGTGCTCGTCTCGGGCGGGGCTGGGTTCCTGGGGTCGCATCTTTGCGAACGGCTGCTCGCCGAAGGGTGTCAGGTTCTCTGTGTCGACAATTTCTTCACCGGCACCCGGCGGAATATCGAGCACCTGATCCCGGAAAAGAACTTCGAGCTGCTGCGGCACGATATCTGCCAGCCGCTCCACGTCGAGGTCGACGAGATCTATAACCTCGCCTGCCCCGCGTCGCCGATCCACTACCAGCGCGACCCGGTGAAGACGACCAAGACCAGCTTCATGGGCGCCCTCAACATGCTGGGGCTCGGCAAGCGGGTGGGGGCCAAGGTCTTCCAGGCCTCGACCAGCGAGGTCTATGGCGACCCCTCCGTCCATCCGCAGCCCGAGGAATACTGGGGCAACGTCAACCCGATCGGCCCGCGCTCCTGCTACGACGAGGGCAAGCGCGCCGCCGAGACCCTGTTCTTCGACTACCGCCGCCAGCACGACCTGGGGATCAAGGTCGCCCGGATCTTCAACACCTACGGGCCGCGCATGCACCCGAACGACGGCCGCGTGGTGTCGAACTTCATCGTCCAGGCCCTGACCAACCGGCCGATCACCATGTTCGGCGAGGGGCTGCAGACCCGCTCGTTCTGCTACGTCGACGATCTCATCGACGGGTTTGTCCGGCTGATGGGCAGCCCGCACGACGTGACCGGCCCGATCAACCTCGGGAACCCCGGCGAATTCACGATGATCGAGCTGGCGACCAAGATCGTCGAGCTGACCAATTCGCGCTCGGAGATCATCCACCAGCCGTTGCCGCAGGACGATCCGCGCCAGCGGCAGCCGGATATCGCCAAGGCGAAGGACATCCTGGGGTGGGAGCCGCATGTGGAGCTCGCCGAGGGGCTGGAGCGCACGATCGCCTATTTCGACGGGATGATCGCCGAGGGGCTGGTCCAGAAGGTGATGGAGCCGAGCTGAGGGCGCTACAGCGCGCGCGCGGCCTGCCAGAGCTTCAGGCGATAGTACCGGAAGAGGAAGCCGGGGTCGGGCTCGCGGCGGATCGCGTAGCGCGCCAGCTGGACCAGGCTGCTCGCGGCCAGGCCGGGGAGCTGCGCGGCGAGGTGCAGGCGCGATGGGCGGGGCCGAGCCGGCTCGAGATCGCGGTCCACGATCGCTCTTGAAGCCGCCATGCGCCGCGCCGCGCCCATGAACGCGGCGAGGTCCAGGCGATCGGGATCGAAGTTGTGCTCGACCGCCACCCCTGGGAGGTAGTCGATCTTCAGGCCGGCGCGCTCGACCGCCCAGCCGAAGGCGGTGTCGTCGAAATAGCCGGCGGCGCCGGGCCCCAGGCGCAGATCGAAGGGCGCCGCAGCCGCGACCGCCTTGCGGCCGAACGCCATGTTTGCGCCGACCAGCCCCTGCGGCGGCAGGACGGGATCTTCCACCGAGGCGACCCAGATGCGCAGGAACCCGGTGAGCCAGGCGCGGTCCAGGTGCGGGGCGATCTTGACCCCGCCCTGCACCGCATCGGCCGAGCCTGAGAGGATGGGACGGCACATGTCCTCGATCCAGTTGGCCGGCACATGCACGTCGTCGTCTGTGAAGAGGAAGACCTTGCCGCGGGCCTGAGCAAGCGCGGCGTTGTAGGCGTAGCCCTTCCCCTTCCGGGGCTCAAAGACGTAGCGCTTGTCGAGGTTGGGAACGTCCGCCTGCGCCGTGACGGCCTTGGTGTCGTCCGACGAGCCGTTGTCGACGACCAGCAATTCGGCGCGCCAATCGGCCGGGACCCGCGCGCGCGCCAGGTGCTCCAGCATCGCTTTCAGGTCGTCCCGGCGGTCTCGCGTGCAGATCACCACCGAGACGTCGAATTCGGGATCGCGGGTCGCTACGCTACTGGTCACTTACACTGCCTCAGATTTCCTGGTTGTACGCTCCAACCTGCGGGCGCTTGGCGAGACGCGGCTTCACTTCCTCGCGGAAGAGGGCCCGCATGTCGCTTTCGCTTTGGGTGCTTTCCACAACCACGACGATCTCGGGTTTGTTCGACGAGGCGCGCACAAGGACCCACGAACCGTCCTCGAGGGCGACGCGGACGCCGTTGACGGTGATCAGGTCGACGATCCTGCGGCCAAGGATCTTGCCGCCGGCGTCGCGCAGCGCGGTGTATTCGGCGACCACGTCGTCCACCAGGCCGTACTTCACCTCGTCGGCGACGTGCGGGCTCATGGTCAGGGAGGTGTAGGCGACCGGCAGGGCCTTCTTCAGGTCCGAGAGCTTCTTGCCCGGGTTGCGGTCCAGCATCGACAGGATCGCGGCGGCGGCGACGATGCCGTCGTCATAGCCGCGGCCGATCGGCGGGTTGAAGAAGAAGTGGCCGGACTTCTCGAAGCCCGCCAGCGCGCCGAGCTCGGCGGTCTTGCGCTTGATGTAGGAGTGGCCGGTCTTCCAGTAGACGGTCTTGGCGCCATTGGCCTTGAGCACGGCGTCGGTGGCGAAGAGGCCGGTGGACTTCACGTCGACCACGAAGGTGGCGTCGCGATGCAAAGAGGAAAGATCCCGGGCTAGCATCAACCCGATCTTGTCGGCGAAGATCTCCTCGCCCTCGTCATCGACCACGCCGCAGCGGTCGCCGTCGCCGTCGAAACCCAGCGCCAGGTCCGCGCCGAACTCGCGCACGGCCTTGGCCATGGCGTGGAGCATGACGCTGTCTTCCGGGTTCGGGTTGTATTTCGGGAAGGTCCAGTCGAGCTCGCAGTCCATCTCGTAGACCACGGCCACGCCCATCCGGCGCAGGGCGTCGGGGGCGAAGGCGCCCGCCGTGCCGTTGCCGCAGGCGCAGACCACCTTCAGCGGACGCTGGATGCTGGCGCGGCTGGCGGCGTCGGCGATGTAGCGCTCGGCGACGCCGGCGACGTGGGCGAGCGAGCCGCCGGGACGCTGCTTCCACGCGCCCGCCAGCACGATCTCCTTCAGCCGGCCCATCTCGTCCGGGCCGAAGGTCAGCGGGCGTTGCGCGCCCATCTTCACGCCGGTCCAGCCGTTCTCGTTGTGGCTGGCGGTGACCATGGCGACGCACGGCGCATCGAGGTCGAACTGCGCGAAATAGGCCATCGGCGAGGTGGCCAGGCCGATGTCGATCACCTCGCAGCCCGCGGCGATCAGGCCGAGCGTCAGGGCCTGCTTGATCGAGAGCGAATAGGACCGGTAGTCGTGGCCGACCACTATGCGGGTCTGGCCGAGCTCGTGCATGTAGGTGCCCAGGCCGAGGCCCAGTGCCTGGATGCCCAGGAGGTTGATCTCCGGGCCGAACAGCCAGCGGGCGTCGTATTCGCGGAAGCCGGTGGCCTTGACCAGCGGCTGGGTCTCGAAGTCCCAGCTGTTTTCGGAAATGTCGGCGCGGGGAACGGACAGCATCGGAACTCCGGGGAAAGTCTGGCGTCCTTAATTAGGCGCCAAGCATGACTGAAATGTTCCTCCCGAACGTACGGGGCCTTGGCTTGGTTACATGACCCCGGCGCGCAGGATGTCGTGGACGTGCAGGATTCCGACTGGCCGGCCGGCGTCGACGACGAACAGCACGGTCACGGCCGGAGCCGGATCGCTCATCAAGGCGAGCGCCTCGGAGGCCAGCATGGTCGGCGGCACGGTCTTCTTCGGCCCCGGCGTCATCACCTCGCCGGCGGTGTGGGTCAGAAGGCCCTCGATGTGGCGGCGAAGGTCGCCGTCGGTGATCGCCCCGGTGAGCCGGCCGGCCTGGTCGGTGACGCCGACGATCCCCCAGCGCTTCTCGGTCATCACCAGCAGCGCGTCCTTCATCGGCGTCGCGGCGCCGACCAGCGGCAGCTCGTCGGCGCCATGCATCAGGTCGCCGACCGTGCGCAGCATGGCGCCCAGCTTGCCGCCCGGGTGCAGCACGCGGAAGTCCTGCGGCTTGAATCCCCGGCGCTCCAGCAGGGCGACAGCCAGGGCGTCGCCGATGGCGAGCTGCAGGGTGGTCGAGGTGGTGGGCGCGTTCAGCTCGTCGGCCGCCTCGGGGGCGTCGGGGATCGCCAGCACGATGTCGGCGGCGCGGCCCAGGGCGGAATCGGCGACGACGGTGATCGCGATCAGCGGGATGGCGAAGCGCTTGGCGTAGGCGATGACATCGGCCAGTTCGCGGGTCTCGCCGGTCTTGGAAAGCGCCAGGATCACGTCGTCGGCGCCGATCATCCCGAGGTCGCCGTGGCTGGCCTCGGTGGCGTGCACGAACATGGCGACCGAGCCGGTGGAGGCCAGGGTGGCGGCGATCTTGCGGCCGATGTGGCCGGACTTGCCGATGCCGGTGCAGACGATCCGGCCCTTGGCGTTGAACAGGGTCTCGACGGCCTCGGTGAAGGCGCCGTCCAGGCCTTTGGAAAGCTGCGCCAGCCCCTCGGCCTCGGCGGCCAGCACCCGGCGGCCCACCGCGATCGCGTCGAAACTGCTCATGAAAGGCCAGGGCTCATTGCGAAGGGGCGATCGCCTGCGACTGCAGGTCCCGGACCGCGTCGCGCGCCTGGCTCACCCGGCGGTTGGCGGCCTCCGTCTCGCGCTTCATGGCGGCCTGCATGGCCGGCGTGCGCTGGGCCGGCGTATGGCCGAACGGATCGGGCGAGCGATCGCCGAGACCCTGCGGCCAGACCAGCGCCAGGGCCACAGCCGCGATCGCGGCCAGGCCCAGGAACGGCAGGTAGAGGCGATCGAGCATCGGGCTCCTATAACCGCTTCGCGGGCTTGCGACCAATCCGTTGCGCTTGACGGATATGACCATTGTCCCTAGCCGCTCGTCACCGCCTTCCAACGAGGAGTCCCGTCGCCTTGCCCAAGCTCATCCTGCTGCGCCATGGCCAGAGCCAGTGGAATCTCGAAGACCGATTCACCGGCTGGGTGGACGTCGACCTCACCGCCGAAGGCGAGGCGCAGGCCGTCAAGGGCGGCGAGCTGATGGCGGCCGAGGGCCTGGCCATCGACCGCTGCTTCACCTCGGTCCTGACGCGGGCGATCCGCACGTCCTGGCTGGCGCTGGCCGCCGCGGGGCAGACCTTCGTGCCGGAGGTCAAGGACTGGCGGCTGAACGAGCGGCACTACGGCGGCCTCACGGGGCTCAACAAGACCGACACCGCCGCCAAGCACGGCGCCGAGCAGGTGACCATCTGGCGCCGGTCCTACGACGTGCCGCCGCCGCCGCTGCCGCCGGGGAGCGAGTTCGATTTCTCCAAGGATCGCCGCTACGCCGGCGCCAAGCTGCCGGACACCGAGAGCCTCGAGACGACGCTGGAGCGGGTGCAGCCCTATTGGGACGGCGATATCGTCCCGCACCTGGCGGCCGGCGAGACCCTGCTGATCGCCGCCCACGGCAACTCCTTGCGGGCCATCATCAAGCTGCTGTTCGGCCTGACGGCGGACGAGATCCTCCATATCGAGGTTCCGACCGGCAATCCGCTGCTCATCGACCTGGACGCCGGCCTCAAGCCCACCGCGGCGCGCTACCTGGACGCGGCGAGGGCCCAGAAGCTCCCGGCGGTCTAGGGCTGAAGTCTCGATTGAAGTTGAGTTATATCAATACCTTCTAAAGCTCGGCCGTCCGGGATGACAGACTTTTGGGATCATCTGATTTCGTCGCCAGCCTAGGGCGATACGGGCGCGCGCCGCCCGACCATGACGAAGAGGCCGCCCTCGCCGCCGAGGCTGGCCATCCAGCCGATCTGCGCCAGCCAGCGCTCCGGGGCCCAGGCATCGGGCTCGGGCGCGAACAGGTCCTGGC
>JBOHKZ010000387.1:0-4508 GCA_050729355.1 Phenylobacterium sp.
ATCTCGACGATCTGGGCGCCCTTGGCCCGGGCGTCCTCAACGTAGCCCTTGATGCGTTCGAAGTGCCGCTCGGCGATGACGGCGGTGTAGTCGGGGTTGTCCTTGATGGTCGGGAACATGGTCCCCACCGCGGCCTTGGCCTGGCCGACGAAGGTGTCCAGTTTGTCGGCGGGGGCCAGGACGTAGTCGGGGGCGAGGCAGATCTGTCCGGCGTTCAGGGTCTTGCCGGCCATGATGCGGGCGGTGGCCGTCTCATAGTCGGCCGAGCGGCCGAGGATCACCGGGCTCTTGCCGCCGAGCTCAAGCGTGACCGGCACCAGGTTCTGGGCGGCGGCCTTCATCACGTGGCGGGCGATCGAGGTCGCGCCGGTGAACACCAGGTGGTCGAAGGCGAGGGCGGAGAAGGCCTGGCCGATCTCGGGGCCGCCCGCGAAGACCGCGATCTCCTCGTCGCTGAAGGCCTCACTGAACAGGCGCGCCATCAGCTCGGAGGTGGCGGGGGTGAATTCCGAGGGCTTGATCATCGCCCGGTTGCCGGCCGCCAGCACGCCGGCCAACGGCGCGAAGGTGAGGTTCACCGGGAAGTTCCAGGGGCTGATGATGCCGATCGTGCCCTTGGGCTGGAAGCGGATCTCGGCCTTGGCGCCCAGCATGCCCAGAAGCGCCGGGGTAGTCTTGCGCTTCTCGGGCTTCATCCAGGCCTTCAGGTGGGCCTTGGCGTGCTTCAAGGGACCGATTGAGCCGGCGATGTCCGTCACCCCGCTGACTTCGGCGGCGCGGTTGCCGAAGTCGGCGTTGAGGGCCTGGACGAAGGCGGCCTGGTTCTTGACGAGCAGGTCGACGCAGCGGTCGAGGCGGTTCGCGCGGACCTCGAGACTGGGGGCCCCTTCGCGGATGTGGGCGGCCTTCTGGCGGGCCAGCACGTCGGCCATCCGCTGCAGTTCGTCGGCGGCCTTGATTGGCGTCACCACAGTCATCGGCGTATCCTCCGTCGTCGCGTTCTTACGTCGAGCAATTGCCTATGCCATGCTGCCCCCAAGGAACCGCAAGGGTCCAGGGGAGGCTTCACCATGAGACTGTTCCGGGTGCTGGGCGCGGCGCTGGCCGCAGCCGTGCTGGCGAGTGCGCCGGCGCTGGCCAATCCGAAGAATGCGCTCGACGCCTACGTGGCCAAGCCCGATCCGGCGTTCAGCTGGAAGGAGGCCGGGAAGATCTCCGGGCCCGGCTATCACGGGGCGGTGCTGGAGCTCACCTCGCAGAGCTGGCTTACCGACAAGGACGTCGATCGCACCGTCTGGAAGCACTGGCTGACGGTGATCGTCCCGGACAAGGTGAGCCACAAGCAGGCGCTGCTCTACATCACCGGCGGCGAGATCAAGGACCCGGCGCCGACCAAGCCCGCCGACCGCTGGGCGAAGATGGCGGTGGAGACCAATTCGGTAGTCGCCCAGCTAGACGACGTTCCGAACCAGCCGCTGCGTTTCACGGAGGACCCGAAACCGCGCGTCGAGGACCAGATCATCGCCTACCAGCAGGCGAAGTTCGCCAACAGCGCCCATCCCGATCCGAACACCCTGCTGCGCTTTCCGATGGTGAAGAGCGGCACGGCGGCCATGACCGCGGTCCAGCAGTATCTCGCCAGCGAAGCGGGCGGTGGGTTGAAGATCGACGGCTTCGTGGTGTCCGGCGGGTCGAAGCGGGCCTGGACGGCCTGGCTGGTCGGCGCGCTCGACAAGCGGGTCGTTGCGGTCATCCCCATCGTCATCAACGTGCTGGATGTGGACTCCACCACTCGCCATCACTGGGAGGCCATGGGTTATTTCTCCCCGGCGCTCGGCGACTATGTGCAGAACGGCCTGATCCCCGGGAAGATCGGCTCGCCCGGCATGAACGAGATCAACCGCATCGAGGACCCGCTGAACTATCGCGACCGGCCGTCGATGAAGATGCCGAAGTACGTGATCAACGCGGTGGGCGACGAGTACTTCCCGCCGGACAACACGCGGTACTCCTACCACCTGCTGCCGGAGACCAAGCGGCTGCGGATGATCCCCAATTCGAAGCATTCGACCGCGGGGACCGACATCTCGGAGAGCATGACGGCCTTCTACGACGCGGTGCTGAACGGGCGCAGCCTGCCGGCCTATTCGTGGAGCGTCGGCAAGGACGGGGCGATCTCGGTCCGCTCGAAGGTCAGGCCGCTGGAGGTGAACCTCTGGCAGGCCAACAATCCCAAGGCCCGCGACTTCCGCGTCGACACCATCGGCAAAGCGTTCACCTCGACGACCCTGACAGCCGGCAAGGACGGGACCTATGTCGGCCGGGTCGCCAAGCCGGCGGCCGGCTGGACCGCCTATTTCGTGGAGCTCGTCTATCCGAGCGGGACCAAATATCCGTTCAAGTTCACGACGGAGGTTTCGGTGATCCCCGACACGCTGCCCTACAAGTGGAAGGACGCTCGCCCGATCACGGCGCCGGACGCGGAGTAGCCCACTCGCAGCGGGCGAGTGCGGCGTCCTAGGCGGCCAGGCGCCCGACGTCGTCGGTAGCGTATCGGGTGAACGCAGGAAGGTTAACGGGCGGCCAGGACACCAAGATCGAGGCCCGGAATTCCGCAGGATCGCCCGCCCAATGTCGAGGCGTATCGTCCGCGTTGAATAGGAAGCCTCGCACGGGCGTGGCGACCTCTGGAGCGGCCTCATCTACTGCGATCCAGGTCGAGATGAACTGGCGCAGCCTTCCCCGAAAGCTAGTCATGTCCTTGTGATCCCAACATCACGATTAAACAAAGCTTAACCTTAATTCCCGTGTGAGGCGAGTCGAATGAGCGGAGCCGTGGTGACGAGGCCCATCGCCGAGGGCGTTTGGGGAAATCCGGCGCCTCGTCTACGAGAGCGCATGCACGCCCCCACAGCCCGCCCGGAAGTCCTCGCGCTTCGCACCTCCGAGATCCGCACGGTGGCCAACGCCGGAATGGCGCGCGGCGACATCCTGCCGTTCTGGTTCGGCGAGAGCGACCAGCCGACGCCCGCCTTCATCCGCGAAGCCGCCGCCCAGGCGCTGCTCGATGGCAAGACCTTCTACACGCACAACCTCGGGCGGCCGGACCTGCGCGCGGCGCTCTCGGACTACCTGACCCGGCTCCACGGCGTCCCGATCGGCAGCGACCGGCTGGCCGTCACCAACGCCGGGGTGAACGCCCTGATGGTCGCCTCCCAGGCCGTGGTCTCGCCGGGCGATCGGGTGGTGGTCGTGGCGCCGGTCTGGCCCAACGTGGCGGAGATCCCGCGCATCCTGTCGGCACAGGTGGAGACGGTGTCGCTGACCTCCGCGCAAGGGCGCTGGCGGCTCGACCTCGACCGGCTGATGGACGCCCTGACCCCGGACACGCGGGCGCTCTTCCTCAACTCGCCGAACAACCCGACTGGCTGGACGCTTCCCGCCGAGGACCGCGCGGCGATCCTGGAGCGGTGCCGCAAGTACGGCATCTGGCTGATCGCCGACGACGTCTACGAGCGGCTGAGTTTCGGGCCGGCGGGCAAGGCGCCGTCGTTCCTGCCGCTGGCCGACGACACGGACAGGGTCATCAGCGTCAACAGCTTCTCCAAGGCCTGGCGGATGACCGGCTGGCGGCTGGGCTGGATGGTGCTGCCGCCGGCGCTGGTCGAGGCGGTGGGGGTGCTCCTGGAGTACAACACCTCCTGCGCGCCGGACTTCGTCCAGACCGGCGCCATCGCTGCGCTCACCCAGGGCGAGAGCCATGTGGAGGCGCTGCGGACCGAGCTGATGGCGGCCAAGGACCAGGTGCTGGGGGCGCTTCGCCGGATGCGGGGGGTGGAGGCGCCGGAGCCGGACGGCGGCATGTACGCCTTCTTCCGTATCGCCGGCCACGACGACGCTGTGGCGGTGGCGACCGACCTGATCGACAAGGTCGGGCTAGGCCTCGCGCCGGGCTCCGCCTTCGGCGACGAGGGCAAGGGCTGGCTGCGCTGGTGCTTCGCCGCGCGGGCGGAGAAGAACGCCGCGGGCCTGGAGCTGCTGGCGAAATACCTGGCGCGCTGACCGGTCTCTAGTTCGGCGTGGGCGCGGGCGCTTCAGCCGGCGCCGCTGCAGCGGCCGGCTCGGGCTCGGCGTTGGCGCGGAGCGAGGCGCCCATCAGCGTTGAGCGCTTCTCCAGGCTGGCGGCGGTGGTCTCGCAGCGGGACGGCAGGGTCCAGCTCATCCACTCTTGGGCCTTGCGCGCCTTGCTGACCTCGGGTCCGGCGACCCAGATCGAGTGGCCGCGGCTGACCGCATCAGCGCCAATCTTGTTGATCGGCCGCAGGCTGGCTTTCTCGGCCGCGGTGAGGGCCGCCTGCAGGGTCTTGAGCTGGGCGCGCCCGGTCTTCTGCATGTCGGCGTAGACCTTCATGTCGTCTGCGAGCTTGCGGCCAGGCGCGCGGTAGGTGGTCTCGATGCGGGTGACCTCGGGCATCACCTCGTCGTGCATGTCGAGGTAGCTGCGCAGG